>CBCOYO010000248.1:0-1549 GCA_965114465.1 uncultured Lachnospiraceae bacterium | reverse complement strand
CACGTATTGCCTGCTTATGCAATATGGGCTGTGCAGAAATTGGAAAATCTTAACGTTTTTCAGTATCATATTAAGAAAAAATGAAAGGAAATAAAATAAGAAAAGTTATGAGAAACACATTTAGAAACATAATGGCATTTTTGATGGCAGGGGTGATGCTGCTTTTATTGACTGCGGCACTGCCTGCGTATGGAATCCGTGCGCAAGCAGCCGAAAATCTGGATAAAAAGGCATGCTGGATTTCATTTCTGGATATGGAAACGTATTTAAAGGATAAAAATGAAGCAGCGTTTCGCACCAAGGTTTCACAGATGTACGATAAAGTAAAAGAATATGGAATGAATACGGTGCTGGTTCATGCGCGTGCAATGGGAGATGCGATGTATCCGTCGGCATATTTTCCGTGGTCAATTTATATTTCAGAAGACAGAAGCAACCCAGGTTATGACCCGTTGCAGATTATGGTGGAGCTTGCACACAGCAAAGGGCTGCAGTTTGAAGCATGGGTAAATCCATATCGGCTTTCAAGGGATAACAAAACGACAGTTAGTTTTAAGGCAACGTCGCACTATGCACAGTTTCGGGATTTTACAATAGAATACCGTGCTGCCAGCGGGGAAACTTGTCTGGCACTGAATCCGGCAAGGCAGGAAGCAAGGGATTTAATTGTGAATGGTGTGCGTGAAATTGTAGAGAATTATAATGTGGATGGGATACATTTTGACGATTATTTTTATGTTTCTGGAATGGCGGATACTTTGGATACTGCGTCAAGGAAAGCGAATGTCAATGCATTAATGTTGCAAGTTTACCAAACAATTAAAGCAGTAAAGCCAAACTGCGTTTTCGGTGTTAGTCCGGCGGGGAATCCTGACAATGTGCGCGGTCAGGGGGCAGATATTGATACATGGCTTTCCACTTCGGGATATATTGATTACATAATGCCGCAGATTTATTGGAGCGATATTTATATGACGGGCAGCGGTGCAAAACATATGTTTACAGATCGATGCAAGGAGTGGATGCTTTTAAATCAACAAAATATTCCTATTTATGTCGGAATTGCGCTGTATAAGGTCGGCACGCCATCCAAAACAGATTTGGGTTGGGCAACGAGCAATATTAATGTCGCTTATCAGGCAATACAGGCAAAGCAGCTTGGCTATCAGGGATATGCGCTGTTTCGCTATGCGTGGCTTGAAAATCCTGTAGCAGCAGAAGAACTTGCCAATCTAAAGATGTTTGCGTTTTAAAAGGGAATTAAATTTTTATTAAATTATATTAAGCGTCGAAAAGACTGACGCTAAATATAATATTATGCACACAGCCGCACAAAGGAAAATTGCCGCTTTGCGGCGTGCGGCTGGTGCAACTAATCAATGGTTCTATAAAAATAAAGTGAAGATTGCGTAACAGTTCAGATAGGTCTGCGCATTTACTGCGCTGACCGTAATAAAATGTAGTGGTTGGAGGTATCCAGCCCATCGCGAAGCAATTTCTAATGGCTGGATACGTAACAGTTCAATGGGTTATCTGAACTGTTACAAGT
>CBCOYO010000247.1:0-1560 GCA_965114465.1 uncultured Lachnospiraceae bacterium | reverse complement strand
CTGCAGCGGAAAAGCCATATACACAATCCATGCAACAACCATAACCGTTGTTGCAGAAATAAAGGTCAGATGGAATGTTTTCTTTACCCGGTCAAATTTTTCCGCACCATAATTAAAACCAAGGATAGGGCGGCTGGCACTGGAAATACCCATTGCTACAGAAAAGAACAGCATACTTACCTTCATGCACAGGCCAAACACAGTAATGGGGATGTCCTCGCCATAAACAGACAGTGCGCCATAACGTGTCAGCATATTATTGGATACAATGGCAATAACGGTGGATGTTGTCGTATTCAGACCGCTTGCAATGACAAGGGATGCCAGCATTCCTGCAAAAGAAATCCGGAATCTGAAGGATGCTTTGTCCAGCTTTATATTCTTAAACCGGAATAGATAGGCAATATTTAGCGCCATATTGATAAACTGGCTGAGAACCGTTGCCAGAGCGGCTCCGGAAATTCCCATTTTAAACACAAAGATAAACAGCGGGTCAAGAAACACATTGAGGACAGAACCCATCATCATGGATACCATGGAATACTTAGGGCTTCCATCTGCCCGGACAACGCCATTGATAATGACTGCCACAATCACACACGGAAATCCGTAGGCAATAATCCGTCCATATTCCAGCGCATAGGGCATGATATTATCCGTTGCACCAAAAATCCTGCATAACGGATTCAGAAATACCAACACAACGACAGTCAGCAGGGCACTGACAACCACTCCTGAGATTATGGAATTACCGCCAGCCCGGGATGCTTTTTCCGGCTCCCCTTTTCCCAGCTGCAGACTAAAATATGTTGCAAGTCCATCTCCAAAAAGGGCTGCCACCGCAATCGCAAAAGTAGAAATCGGGGCTATAATATTGGTAGCTCCATTTCCAAGCATACCTACTCCCTGTCCAATGAATATCTGGTCTACCATGTTATAAAGGGAATTGATGACCATAGAAATGATACCGGGAACTGCAAATCCTCTCAGCAGTTTACCAATCCGGTCTGTTCCCAGGGGATTGGCGGTTGTCTGTGTTTCGCTCATAATCATTCCTTCTTTCTAAGGAAGGGCTGATTAAATCGGCAAGAACGATTTGCGAGAGAATTTTTATCACAGCGAGGCGGAGTTTCGCAGGAATAATTGTGTTTATTGCAAGAAATCACAACAAAGCTGTGGCAAAAATCCGCAAAGCGCCGCAGACGCATTTAATCAGCGCTTCCCCAAATTTTTTGTAAGCTGCTCTAAATTCCAGCAGTATGTAAACATACTTACAATTACGGAATACGGCATCTTATATATTACTGCCTGCAAATATATTTCTTTTGTTTAACAGTCCTCGCCGAAAAAATCAGTTTTGGCAGTTCACTACGACGAATTTTTTGTAATCTGCCTGTGTTTTCGACACACACTGTCTATACAGAAAAAATATACAGCCAAAGGCAGCCGCTAATAAAATAAGTCAGCTGCGTTTTTAATTTTCCATAATCCAGCCAGTCATATCGCGGATCGTGTCGTCAGCCGGACGGGAAAAGTATCCTAATTCAGTCCGAGCCTTAC
>CBCOYO010000246.1:0-1726 GCA_965114465.1 uncultured Lachnospiraceae bacterium | reverse complement strand
ACATTTTATTACGGTCAGCGCAGTAAATGCGCAGACCTACCTGAACTGTTACTATAATTAAACTTTCCTATCCATTCTTTCTTGATTAAATATTTTATCAATAATTCCATATTCCAGTGCTTCCTGCGCTGACATATAATTGTCACGTTCTGTGTCACGCTTGATTTCCTCCTCTGTTTTTCCTGTGTTTTGTGCTAAGATACGATTTAGCCGCTGTTTGCTTCTCTGCATTTTTTCTGAAATAATTTGAATATCTGTGGCCTGTCCCTGAACACCATTACCATGAATTGCAGGCTGGTGAATCATGATCTCCGCATTGGGCAGCGCAAACCGCTTTCCTTTTGTACCGCCCGCAAGTAGAAAAGCCCCAAAACTAGCCGCCATTCCAATGCAGACTGTGGAAACATCACATCGGATATACTGCATTGTGTCATAAATTGCAAATCCAGCAGATACCGACCCGCCTGGGCTGTTAATATAGAGTTGAATATCTTTATCTGGCTCTTCCGCCTCCAAAAAAAGTAGCTGCGCAACAATTACACCTGCCGAAGCATCACTTACCTCCTCACCAAGAATAATAATCCGATCTGACAGTAATCGGGAAAAAATATCATAACTGCGTTCGCCACGGCTCGTCTGCTGTATTACATAAGGTATCATACTCATGCCGCTGCCCTGCCTTTCTGCATTTGCCCCCATCTTGTATTTTGCCCAAAAGCACATAGTGAAAGCAAAAGCGAAGGCTTTATTCTATTTTTGCATAAATTCTTTACGCCATTTTTTCGGTATTCCTGTGGTGTGACTTGAAACACTTGATGAAACGCAAATGTAAATGCCTGCTGCGATTGATAATGCGCATGATACGCAATCTCAACAATTGGACTTTCTGTTTCTATTAATTCCTTTGCGGCTCTGTCAAGGCGCTGTTGTTTAATATACTGGTATATGGTATATCCGGTATTTTTAAGAAAGACACGCGAAATATAATACTTAGAATAATGAAGTTCCTTGGAAAGTGTTTCCAAACACAAATCTTTATCCATATTTTCCGCAACATAAGATATAATTTTCTCTATTATTTGATACTGTTCCATAACAATCCTCCATATTCATTACTATTTAGATAATGCATTCTTGCTATGGACTATTTTATCACATATTATTTTCTTTTGTCTTAATAAAAATTGCCCTATATTGATTACTCCCACTTAAATAATACAAATCCACCTATTGCAACAAGCGCTCCAATTACTTTGCGCCAGCTAAAAGGTTGTTTATCCACGCCAAATATACCAAACAGTTCAATTAAATACGCCACAATTAACTGTGCAATTACAATTAACATCACTGCTTTCGCAGGGCCTAACGCATCCATGCTTTTAATTACCGTCAATGTAATAAAAGCCCCCATAACACCACCCAGCAGAAAATATTTTGGTTCAACCGCAAGCAGATTTTTCACCGGTGTCCTATCAGACGCCACCCATGCTACAATACACACCAAAAAAGCCGTAAACTGCACAAAAGCGTTTGCAGTCCACATACTTGTTGCTTCTGTCACTTTTGTGTTAAAAACACCCTGAACGCTCATCAATGCCCCTGATATCAATGCAATAAACAATCCAATCATATTTGTACACCATCCTTTTCTTATTGTAACAGTTCAGATACCCCATTGAACTGTTATGTATCCAGCCATTAGAAATCGCTTCGCGATGGGCTGGAT
>CBCOYO010000245.1:0-1744 GCA_965114465.1 uncultured Lachnospiraceae bacterium | reverse complement strand
CAAAAGTAGAAAAACGTTCTGTAATCTGCCCATTTACCACTTTGACTGCGCCAATCTCAATTATACGATTATTTATCGGCGAAAATCCTGTTGTTTCAATGTCAAAAACCACAAACGATTCCTCAAAAGTCTGCCCTTTACCGTTTGTCACAGTTTCTTTCAAATCGTCTACCAAATACCCCTCTACTCCATATAAAATTTTAAAATCTTCTTTTGGATCAACTGCATGGTTTGCATCTGGAAAAGACTGCACACAACCGTGATCGGTAATTGCAATCGCCTTATGCCCCCATTTTTTCGCACGCTTAATAATATCCTTGACATCGGAAACGCCGTCCATATCGCTCATTTTTGTATGACAGTGAAGTTCTACTCGTTTTTTTGCGCTGTTATCCATACGCATTGTTGTAAAGTCAGGAATTTTCTTTAATCCAACAACAGTTGCAATTGTCAGTTCTCTGTCAAACATATCATTGACTGTAATACCCTTTACCTTTAAAAATGCCCCAACCTTTAGATTGTCCAACAATTCCCCCAACTGCTCATTATGTACAAACATTTTTACCTTTATCGTATCTGTAAAATCGGTGATTTCAAAGCTGACAATCGTTTTTTCGTTGCGGATTTCGCGCTTGTCAAGCGTGCGTACCTTGCCGCGAATGGTAACTTCTCCCATCTCGCCCCAAATCTCACTAATATTCATTGCTTCATCTTCAAAATCACGCCCAAAAATCACATCTGGATTATCTGATTTCTTTGGAAGCCTGCGCTGAAAGCCCTCTCCCTTCTTCGCCTGCCAGCCTCTATCCGCAGAAGACGAACCAAAACCTGCCGCCTTCTCTGTTTTTTGCGCTGCACCATTTTGTGCTGCACTACTTTGTGCTGCACTATTTTGTGCTGCCCCCCCTTGTGCTGCGCCCTTTTCTGCCGCAAAGGATTTCGCCGCTGCCGCTTTTGCCGTTCCAGACGATGCACTATTTTTGGCGCTCTGCCCTGCTGCACCCGCCTCCTGACTACTGCCTGCATGAAAACGGCTCGTAATCCCCTCCACAATTTTCTGAATCCGCAGTTCGTCGTCCTCTCGATATTTGCCTGCCTGCACTTCCTTATAATCCACTTGAAAACGCACCTGAAAGCCGCAGCGCTCGTTTAACACCTTATCCAAAATACAAATTAACTGATCCTCTTTGGACTTCGCAATCACACTATTTTCAAGCACCAGTTCCATTGTATTATTATCTGGGAACGCCATATCCGCCTGCCGAAACATCATATAGAGCATATGTTCACACTCTTTTAACTCCAACAAAATACTTTCCCTGTAAACCTCCATTAGTTTCTGCGGATTATACTGTCCCGACAGCAGAAAATGCTCATATATTTTAACAATTATAAACTCTTTCGGAAAAAACTGCTTCTTTATCTCGCGTTCCACCGCAAACACAGCCTCCTTGTCAATCAGCCGTTCACTGCGAATATAGACACGCAATAAATCTTTGCGCTTGGTAGCCGTAATTTTCTCCACGACCACCTGTTCAAACAAATCCTTCTGCATACCTTCCAGATATAAATTCGGAAATGCTTCAAAAAATTTCTTTTCCATATCAGCTATAATCCTCCCGAAAAAGTCATACTGTTTCTATGCCAGCATATCAGCAACAATCCCCCCGAAAAAGTTATACGATTTCTAAACCAGCATACCAGCTACAATTTTCCCCCAAAAGTTATCCTATTTACAGTTGTC
>CBCOYO010000244.1:0-1843 GCA_965114465.1 uncultured Lachnospiraceae bacterium | reverse complement strand
ATCAAGGACGAGAAGAAGGACGAGAAGAAGGACGAGAAGAAGGACGAGAAGAAGGTGAAGTTAAGGGTAGGGTAGAAGCCGTTCTTGAACTACTGGAAGATATAGGAGAACCATCAGAAATGCTTAGAAATTATATAATGAAACAGACGGATTTAGAAGTATTAAGAAGGTGGCATAAAATAGCAGCAAGAGCAGATTCTATAAAAGAGTTTGAGCAGGCTGTTGGGTTGTTGTCTATTTAGATTGTTTATAATATGCACATAGCCGCACAAAGGAAATTGTGGCGGACGCAACTGCACGGCAAATCTTTATGACGTGCAGTAGAATATAAATAATTAACCCTTTTGACGCTTTAATCATATAAATTGGAGGTTCATAAAATGGAAAACAGAGTAGAAGAAGCCGTAAATAAGAAAAAGTGCGGCTATAACTGTGCACAGGCAGTAGCGTGCGCTTACTGTGATTATGCAGGAGTCGACGAAGAAACAATGCGCAATATCACACAGGCGTTTGGTGTTGGCATGGGGACGCTTGAGGGCAACTGTGGCGCGATTACAGGCGCTGGCATTGTACTTGGCATGGCAAATAAGGAACAGCGCAAGACCGTAAAGGATATCCGCACAATTATGACCGCATTTAAAGAACAAAATGGTTCTGTTACTTGTAAAGTATTAAAAGGTATTGAATCCGGCATAGTACTGCGAGAATGCAATGATTGCGTCAGAGATGCAGCGGAACTATTAGAGAAACAGTTGAAACAGGGAGTTTGAGAGGGGATAAAAACAAATGTATCGCAATAAAACGAAAGTAATTTCAATTGGTGACAAAGTAATTGGCGGCGGCAATCCGATTTTAATACAGTCAATGACAAATACCAAAACAGAGGATATTGCAGCTACAATCGCACAGATTTTAAAACTGGAGGAGGCAGGCTGCGAGATTATCCGCTGCACCGTGCCCAATCTTGCGGCGGCACAGGCAATTGGGGAAATTAAGAAAGCGATTTCGATTCCGCTGGTGGCGGATATTCATTTTGACTATCAGATGGCAATTGCGGCTATGGAAAACGGTGCGGATAAAATACGTATTAATCCTGGAAATATCGGCAGTCGTGAAAGGGTGGCAGAGGTTGTAAAAGTGGCAAAAAGCCGCAATATTCCAATCCGTGTCGGTGTAAACAGCGGTTCATTAGAAAAGGAACTTGTGGAGAAATACCACGGCGTAACGGCGGAAGGGATTGTGGAGAGTGCACTGGATAAAGTGCATATGATTGAGGAGCTTGGCTATGATAATTTGGTTATCAGCATTAAGTCCTCTGATGTTATGATGAGTGTAAAAGCGCACGAACTTTTGGCTGGGAAAACGCCGTATCCGCTGCACGTAGGAATTACGGAATCAGGTACTATTTTATCTGGAAATATAAAATCGGCAATTGGGCTTGGTATTATTTTAAATCAAGGAATCGGCGATACGATTCGCGTATCCCTTACCGGTGATCCTGTGGAGGAAATTAAGTCAGCAAAGTTGATTCTGCGCACATTGGGGCTGCGCAAAGGCGGGATTGAAGTGGTTTCCTGCCCAACCTGCGGCAGAACAAATATTGATTTAATTGGTCTGGCAAATCAAGTAGAGCAGATGGTGCAGGGGTATGATTTGGATATTAAGGTTGCTGTAATGGGATGTGCGGTGAACGGCCCTGGCGAGGCGAAGGAAGCGGACATTGGAATTGCCGGAGGAATCAAGGAGGGGCTTTTAATGAAAAAAGGCGAAATTGTGAGAAAGGTGCCGGAAGCCCAACTTTTGGCAGTATTAAAAGAAGAACTGGACAACTGGAAATAGGATA
>CBCOYO010000243.1:0-1967 GCA_965114465.1 uncultured Lachnospiraceae bacterium | reverse complement strand
CTTCCGGCGCATCTGTCATTATCTCTCCCTGGTTTGCTTCAATTACAGCATCTGCCATAGCGGAAACAATTAATTTTACTGCTCGAATCGCATCATCATTTCCCGGAATTACATAGTCCAATTCCTCTGGATCGCAGTTTGTATCAGCAATACCAATCAGAGGAATACCAAGTGTATGAGCCTCCTGTACACAGATACGTTCTTTCTTCGGATCTACAACGAAAATCGCATCAGGAATCTTTGTCATATTTTTAATACCACCAAGGTTTTTCTCCAGCTTTTCCCATTCTTTCTTAAGTTTAATAACTTCTTTCTTAGGAAGTACATCAAATGTACCATCCTCAGACATTGTTTCAATTGCCTTTAACCTTGCGATTCTACTTCTAATGGTTTTAAAATTGGTAAGCATACCACCTAACCATCTCTCATTTACATAGAACATTCCGCAACGCTCTGCCTCTGTACGAACGGCATCCTGCGCCTGCTTCTTTGTTCCAACAAAAAGAATAGTACCACCTTGTCCTACGATATCTGCAACTGCCTTATAAGCCTCGTCAACCTTACCTACAGATTTCTGCAAATCAATAATATAAATACCATTTCTCTCTGTAAAGATATAAGGAGCCATTTTCGGGTTCCATCTTCTTGTCTGGTGTCCGAAATGTACACCTGCTTCCAATAACTGCTTCATTGAAATAACGCTCATAGTTTACCTCCATTTTCTGCGGTTATACCGCTCTGCCGCCTGCTTCTTCCCTACGGGCTACCCCAGCGTTTATGGGCATGGGCCGCAAATCAGCAAACGTGAATTTTGTTTTAGATGCTGTTAGTACCACATATTTCTATACAGTCACAACGTTTAAATTATAATACAAAAAAGACTCTTTTGCAAGAGCCTTTTTGACTTTTCCTAATTTTTTATCAGTTTTTCTGCGATTTCCTGCCAGCTTTCACCTGCATAAAACGTTTTCTCACCAGTTGCAATCTTTTTGTCATATCCATGCTGCATTAAAAATGCATCAAACTCTGTTGCATTTTCAATTAATCCTGCATTGTACAGCTTTCTTGATACAACACCAGAATCATCGCCGCCAGATACTTTGATTTTAACGCTGTCCTTAGATGTATTGTTATTTGTATCGTTGTTATCTGCATCGTTGTTATCTGCATCAATCACTATCTGACTGCCATTCCCGCCGTTTGCTTCTTGACTGCTGTCAGTACCTGCATTTTCCGACTTATTCGCTTCATTGTCCGCATCTGTATTATTTGTTTTATTGGAGTCGCTTTCAATATCTGTGTTTTCTGACTTATTCGATTCGTTTGCTTCAGTTGTATTATCTGTTTTACTTGCATCTTCCTCGGCTCTAGTATCGTTCTCTATGCTCGCTTCTTCTGTGCCTGTATTGCTGCCTTCTTCTGTTTCGCTCATTGACGGATTCTGCTGTACTAGTTCCTGACCTGCTGTTTCCTGCACGGAAGGCGATTCTTGTGATTCTTCGTTTTCATCAGACGCCTCTGATATCTGGTCAGATAATGCTTCGCCGGTTTCTTGTTCTCGCAGTTCCTGCTCATAAACCTTGCGTACTTCATCTTTTGCCTGCGAAACAGCTTTTTTATTGGATATTCCCATAATCAGCCCTGTAACAAGAATCCCAATTCCAAGTCCGCGTAAATAATATTTCAGTTTCATTGCTTTCTCTGCCCTTTCCCATCTTCTGCTTACTGTTTTACAGATTTAAACTGCCCCTTTAAACAGATTAATCACAAGCTTAACTTCACCAACACCAAGTCCAAGTTCCTTAGCAATATCCACATAAGACATTCCTTCATTGTGCAGCTTCAAAATTCTATCATTGTTATTTTCCTGATTCTCCTCTGCTATTGGTGCTTCCACAAAATTTTCTTTATAATTATCAACAGACGATACTGACGGTTTCTTTGCCATTGAAATCGAATGCTCAAAC
>CBCOYO010000242.1:0-1990 GCA_965114465.1 uncultured Lachnospiraceae bacterium | reverse complement strand
CAGAAAAACAGCAAAGTATTACGGCGCATAGAGGTGTCGGTTTACTGCAGGGATTGGAGTTTGACAAGCCGGTAGGGGAGATTATTAATAAGGCAGTGGATAAAGGGCTTCTTTTAATTAATGCAGGAACAAATGTAATTCGGTTTATTCCGCCATTGATTGTTACTAAGAATGAAGTGGATGCTATGATGGAAATTTTAGAGTCTTGTATATATACTGCTTAACAGTTAAAATTTCCAAGCAACCTAGCTACATAATACCAGCCATATACGTTTAACCAGTGCAGTATGGTAAATTCTGGCGTTATGTAGTATAAATAGGCTGCATTACATATAAGAGCGCTGGAGTAATATTGATTGATAATCCGTTATGGCGGATAGGAGAGTAGGAATGAGAGTCCATAAAATTAAAAGAAGACTGTGTGCTGTGATATTAACGCTGTTGATAGTGGCAGGTGTAATTGTGGCAGCAGGCTTTGTTCAAGAAGAAAAAACAGATAATATGGTACTTGCCGACTTTGGACAAAAAAAAGAAACAATCGTTCTGTGGTATACAGATGATGCGCTAACAGATTATCTAAACAGCAAAGCATTAGAATTTTATGATAGAACAGATATTCGAGTAGAAACAAAGCTGGTATCAGGTTTAGAATACTTAGAAGCGATTAATCGGGCGAGTATATCGGAGTCAGAAGCACCAGACTTGTATATAGTCAGCAATGATTCTTTGGAAAAAGCATATTTATCTGGTCTTGCAACAGAATTAACAGAAACGGCGCTGGTTTCGCAGGAAAAAGGTTTTGGTCAGGCAGCAGTCAACGCAGTAACATATCAAGGGAAAATTGTTGGCTGTCCATTCTATTTTGAAACAAGCGCATTGCTCTACAATAAAACCTACCTTGAGCAGATTGCACAGACGGCGAATGAAAGTATGGTGGAATCTGCGGAGGAGGGCAGTGAAGCAGATGGAAATACGCAGATAACGTCAGATGCGCTAATACCAGCGACGATTGCGGATATCCTAAATTTTGCAGACCAATATTCTACTCCGGAAAATGTAGAATATTTTTTCCGCTGGGACGTGTCGGATATTTTTTATAATTACTTTTTTATTGGCAATTATATAACTGTTGGCGGCGCAGCAGGAGATGACAAAAGTCATATTGATATTTATAATACAGAATCCATTGCAAGCCTTAAAGTGTATCAGGAGTTAAATCAATTCTTTTCCATTGACACCAAAGAAACAACATATGATACGATTATGCAGGAGTTTTTGGAGGGAAAAACGATTTATACAATTGCGACAAGCGACTGTATTAAGCGGCTGAATGAAGCAACAAAAAATGGTGTGTTTCCTTTTGAATATGGGATTGCCCAGCTTCCTGCGATTAATCAGGAACTTACAACAAGGGGAATGTCTGTTACAAATGCGCTTGTGGTAAACGGTTATTCCAGACATAAAGAGGCAGCAAATAAACTGATAGCGTATCTTGCCAAGGAAGCAAGCGGGGATTTTTATGAAATGACAGGAAAAATTTCCGCGGCGGAACAGCAAAATTATACAGAAGAGCATATCCAAGCTTTTATGCGAAATTATGCAGAATCCGTTCCCATTCCCAAAATGGTGGAAACCAGTAATTTTTGGGTAGAATTGGAAATTTGTTTTGCGAAAGTATGGGGCGGTGCAGACGCAAATACACAGATTCGTACACTTGCGGAGAAGATTGAAACACAGCTTGCAGGCGCACCTGTTTCTAAGGAAGAACTAGAAGATCCTCAAGTAGAATTGCTCCCCGCAGTCGAGTACGAGGATAACGGAGAACTGCCAGAGGAATCTTAAAGAATTGATTTGTGTGTCAATTTCTTCTATCTTTAAGTAATCTTTGAATAATCTGCCTAAAAATATCCAATCATATTTGTAAATAAGAAGTAATAGTTCAGGTAGGTCTGCGCATTTACTGCGCTGACCGTAATAAAATGTAGTGGTT
>CBCOYO010000241.1:0-2001 GCA_965114465.1 uncultured Lachnospiraceae bacterium | reverse complement strand
CTTTGTTGGTGACGCGGTTCTTGTAGCGCACAACGCAAGTTTTGACGTCAGCTTTATTCAGGAAAATGCAAAACGCCAGAAGATACCGACGGATTTTACCTATGTGGATACGGTAGCTGTTGCACGTGTTTTATTGACAAACCAAGCAAAATATACATTGGACGCAGTGGCAAAAACCTTGGGAATTTCACTGGAAAATCATCATAGGGCTGTGGACGACGCGGAGTGCACGGCGGAAATTTTTGTGAAATTTATTGCAATGCTGAAAAAGGAAGGCGTTGAAACGCTAGATGCATTAAACGAGCTTGGGAAGTCAAGCGTTAATGCAATACGAAAACTGCATTCATATCATATTATTATTTTGGCAAAAAATCAGACAGGCAGAATTAATCTGTACCGCTTAGTGTCGGAATCACACCTTACCTATTTTTACAAACGGCCTCTGATTCCGAAAAGTTTGATTGCAAAGTATCGTGAAGGCTTGATTATTGGAAGTGCGTGCGAGGCGGGTGAACTGTTTCGAGCATTGCTGGATGGGCAGAGCGAAGAGCAGCTAGTAAAAATTGCACAGTTTTATGATTATTTGGAAATACAGCCAATTGGCAATAATCACTTTATGATTGCATCAGAGCGGCATCGGGATATTCAATCGGAGGAGGATTTGATTAGCTTAAACAAGCGTGTAGTAAAGCTGGGAGAGCAGTTAAATAAACTCGTGGTAGCGACATGTGATGTGCATTTTTTAGATCCGGAGGATGAGGTATACCGTCGAATTATTATGGCGGGCAAAGGGTTTAAGGATGCCGATGAGCAAGCGCCGCTGTTTCTGCGCACTACAGAGGAGATGCTGGACGAATTTTCCTATTATCTTGGCAGTGAAAAAGCAGAGGAAATTGTCATTACCAATACCAATAAAATTGCCGATATGTGCGATAAAATTGCACCTGTACGACCTGATAAATGTCCGCCGGTGATTGAGAACAGCGATCAGCAGTTAACGGATATCTGTTACCGCAAAGCACATGAAATGTATGGAGAGGAACTGCCGGAAATCGTGGAAGCGCGGCTGAAGCGGGAGCTAAATTCCATTATTAGCAATGGGTTTGCGGTGATGTATATTATTGCGCAGAAATTGGTGTGGAAATCGGTAGAGGACGGCTATCTTGTGGGCTCACGCGGATCAGTGGGATCGTCCTTTGTGGCTACAATGGCGGGAATTACAGAGGTTAATCCATTAAGCCCGCACTATTATTGTAAGAAATGTCATTACAATGATTTTTATTCAGAAGAAGTAAAAGCATTTGCTGGTATGGCGGGTTGTGATATGCCGGATAAAGACTGCCCTGTGTGTGGTGAAAAGTTGGTGAAAGATGGTTTTGATATTCCGTTTGAAACGTTCCTTGGATTTAAGGGAAATAAAGAGCCGGATATTGACTTAAACTTTTCGGGAGAGTACCAGAGTAAAGCACATAAATATACAGAAGTTATTTTCGGCTATGGGCAGACTTTCCGCGCGGGGACAATCGGCACATTGGCAGATAAAACGGCGTTTGGATATGTGAAAAATTATTATGAGGAGCGCGGCACACATAAGCGCACGAGTGAGATTAATCGAATTGTAGAGGGGTGTGTTGGTGTGCGGCGTACAACGGGACAGCATCCTGGGGGAATTGTTGTGCTTCCCGTAGGTGAGGAAATTAATTCCTTTACACCAGTACAGCATCCGGCAAACGATATGACAACCGATACAGTAACCACGCATTTTGATTATCATTCGATTGATCATAACTTGTTAAAATTGGATATTCTAGGACACGATGATCCAACGATGATTCGTATGTTGCAGGATTTAACGGGGATTGATCCGACAACCATTCCGCTTGATGACAAGGCGGTAATGTCCTTATTTCAGAATACGTCGGCGCTTGGCATCGAGCCAGAACAGATTGGCGGCTGTAAGCTGGGCGCGCTGGGGATACCAGAGTTTGGAACGGATTTTGC
>CBCOYO010000240.1:0-2004 GCA_965114465.1 uncultured Lachnospiraceae bacterium | reverse complement strand
ACGACCGTTAAGATTTTTTAATTTCTGCACAGCCCATATTGTATAAGCGGACAATCCGTGCTGTGCAGAAAGGAAAATCTATGCCCTTAACAATTCTTCGTGATTACCATATTGGGAAACATAGGTGGTATAGTATAATCCCTTGCGCCGCAGCAGTTCTTCGTGTGTGCCGCGTTCTGCGATAGAGCCATTTTCCAGCACGATAATTTCGTCTGCATGACGCACGGCGCTGATACGGTGTGCGATAATCAGCTTTGTCGTATTGGGAAGTTCCTTTAATGTTTTTTGGATTTCATGTTCTGTTTCCATATCAAGCGCGGAAGTAGAGTCATCCATAACTAGAACGGGAGTCCTTTTTGCAAAGGCACGTGCAATGCTGATGCGCTGTTTTTGACCACCGGATAGACCGACGCCACGTTCACCGATAACAGTTTCATATTCATCTTGCATCCGTTCAATAAAGCTGCTCGCCTGTGCGTCGCGTGAAGCTTTGCGCACAATTGCGTCGTCAATTAGAGATTTTTTGCCTAGTTTTACATTTTCATTAATCGTATCAGAAAATAAAAATACATCCTGCATTACGAGTGAAATACTGCCGCGAAGCTGCTCTAATGACAACTTGGTAATGTCTGTTCCGTCCAAATAAATTGCGCCGTCCGTAGCGTCGTACAATCGCTGCAAAAGCTGGATAACCGAAGTTTTTCCTGCACCAGTAGCGCCCATAATGCCGATGGTAGAGCCAGCCTCCGCTACGAAGGAAATATCGTGAAGAATTTCGTGCTGGTCTTCCTTGTGAAAAGATACATGCGAAAACTCAATTTTTCCTTGAACCGATTCTAAAACGACAGGATTTTCGGGCTCTGTAATTTCGGGTTGTTGCGCGTAGATGCCTGTAAGCTTTTTATTGGAAGCAATTCCAGCGGAAAAATCGTTGGACAGCCACCCAAGCATTTCCATAGGCCAAACAATATTGTTAGAATATTCAAGAAATGCGCCAAGTACGCCCAATGTAATAGTTCCTTGAATTACAAGCCTGCCGCCCAGCAAAAGGATTAGCATTGGCAATAGCTTTGTAATAATCTGCAAATATGGATAGTAGCGCACAAATACTTTTGACTGACGCATATTAAGCGCATAATAGCGCTCGTTGTGCGATAAAAATTTATTGATTTCAAATTTTTCCCGCGCAAATGCCTTTACGGTGCGCACACCTGCAAGGTTTTCCTCGGCAACGGTGTTGAGTGCGGCGTTTTCTTCACTGATATCCTCATAGATTGCGCCGAGATGCTTTTCCATGCCCACAGCCACCAGCGCGGATAAAATCATTGCAATTGTTGGGATTACGGCAAGCGGTGCATGAAGCCGGTACATACAGAACAAAACGACGCAGGTATGAAAGATTACTTCGATAATCAGCATACTTACATAGGAAAGCGTGTTCCAGATACGGTCAATATCGTCTTTAACACGTGCCATTAACTCACCTGTATTGGTTTTGTCAAAGTAATTGCAGCTTAAACTCTGAATATGATCGAACAGGTTTTTACGCATATCGGAGGCAACCGAAGAACCGATGCGATCGAAGGTGTATTCTTTTGTATATTGAAAAATACATTTGCCGACACCGACAATTAAAATGCCTCCCAATAGATAAGGCAAAATCGCAAGTTCGCCACCCAGAATGACATCATCAATAATGTGCATCGTGAGCATAGGCGCAAGCATATCCAGTGAAACACTGATAATTAGTGATACAATGGCAAAAAGATAAGCCCATTTGTATTCCCAAATATAGGTGGATAGTTTTTTTCTCATTTTGGGGTTTTCCTCCTGTTTTTGATAATAATAGATTTTGTGTTGTTTTTCTGGGCAACTGCGTAGAGAATATCCTTTCCACTACGCGCACGATAGGCGTTCATTCGCAAGCTGCACGGGGGTGTCGCATTAAGAGGAAAGTGTACAACATAGCCTAATACTGTCTAGCGTTTTATACTATATCCTGTA
>CBCOYO010000239.1:0-2142 GCA_965114465.1 uncultured Lachnospiraceae bacterium | reverse complement strand
CAAAAATAACTTATCAATAACATAGAATAAAAAATATTGTTTCACAGTTTCCTTAGAACTTAATTTTTAAGCAATATTGTTTTATTATTTTGCAATATAGTTATAGACGAATACTTTTTTTCCATGTAGTATAAAAATAGGTTTAGCACCGAAGCTAAACTCGCTAATTAGCAATTCCGGAAGAATTCCCCTTTTACACAAACAGGAAGCCTGATTTATTTTTCAGGCTTCTTTGTTTTATGCGCAATTCCATGCAAAGGAAATATGGCTCTTCCCTACACGATTGCACATGGGTATGCAAAGGAAGATTGTCAGCAACGAAAATAATTATACATTGTAATTATATTTTAGCCAATTTTTGCAAAGCGGCATCCATTGTTCACACTGTGGTTCAATTTCTATCATATCTTTTCCAGCAGTTTCTTTTGTTGCAAGTGCGTAACCGTGTCCGCCATGCGGAAATACATGATACTCAAAATTTACACCTGCTTTCCGCAGTGCAACCGCAAACATCAGAGAATTTTCCAACGGCACTGCATCATCCTCAAAAGTATGCCACATAAATACCGGCGGCATATTTTCCGTAACTTGCTTTTCAAGACTAAGCTGTTCTTCTAGTTCTTGCGAGGCGTTCGCGCCCATTAAGTTAACAAAAGAGCCTCTATGCGCAAATTCTCCAGATGTAATCACTGGATACGCAAGTACTAGACCATTTGGCTGGTATGCCTCCTTTTTCATGCCTGTTGCCTGCGCAAGCCAGTCCGTGTGCCAGAAACAGCCAAGACTTGCCGCCAAATGACCGCCTGCGGAAAATCCAGCTACAATAATTTTATCTTTATCAATCATATATTCTTCTGCGTGTTCCCGAATATATGCAGTTGCCTGCGCAAGTTCCAATAATTCCTGTGGATGTGCTACACCTTGTACAGAAATATCATACCAAAGTACTGCTGCATGGCATCCTGCTGTTAGAAACTGTAACGCAATTGGTTCTCCTTCGCGGCAGCAAACAAATTCATATGCTCCGCCTGGACATACCAAAACAAGCGGCCGTTTACGCTCACCATACATTTCAATATCGTTGTCCTGTATATACAGCGACAACCTCGCCTGTACCGCATTTCCAATATCAATTTTTACATCTTTGCACGTCATCTTTCAAATCCTCTCCTATCTTGTTTTACAGTTCAATCTTGCTAAACTGCAACTATTTTGCACTAAGGAAACTGTAACTGTTAAGCAGTATATATAATAAAAATATAAATTAAGCTCTTTAATTAAACGCAACCGCTCTTCCCTTTTGTGCAATTGCAATATATGTTTTACCTTCATTTAGCTGAATTTCATTTCCTAAATCATCATAATAAACGGTCGGCGTATAATCCCCTATTTTCTGCCATGTCACATGGATGCATTTACCTTTTGTAAAGAAATATCCATCCTCTGTTGTATCATAATTCTGAAATGCCAGATATCCCTTGGCGTCAACCTTTGCCCACTTTGTATTTTGTACAATTACATTGGCAAATTTTAATTGTTCTCCATTTGTACCGTCTTTCTGGGCTTTTCCGTGAATGGACTTATAATACATTCCATCTGTCGGATTATATGTAAATGCACTTTTTGTATAGGGAAATACATTCGATAAATTAATATTATTGGCTGTAGCTGCTGCCGCACCATACTGATCTAATGTATTTACACCTACTGCAAATGTAAAATGTTTCGGATTATAATATCCCTCTCTCAGATTTACTGGATAACCAAGCTGTGTACACGCGGTCATAATACCTGTTGCGCTTGCATAGGCATTATGCGGCGCTTTGCGGTCTGAGGTACGGAAAAATGCATTAGAGCCTGGTGCACCGCCGCCTGTGCCATACTGTGAAGTTCCAGAGATATTTGTAATATCCGCCGCTGTAATCCTATCTTTCATATAGAATACACCACCAAAATGCACTAAAATAGAATCCCACTCTGTTGCCTCTGGTATATAATAAGCCCTGCAGCTCCGCACATTACCGATTTTTGATAAACCTGTCCAATTGTCGATAATTGCCATTTGACGTGAAATATCGCCTTCCTCCATAATTTCATATAGCACTTTCGCGTTGCTGATACCATAAGAAGGCTGTGCCACCT
>CBCOYO010000238.1:0-2149 GCA_965114465.1 uncultured Lachnospiraceae bacterium | reverse complement strand
CTACGTTAAGAACATGATTACCGGTGCTGCTCAGATGGACGGCGCTATCCTTGTAGTTGCAGCTACTGACGGTGTTATGGCTCAGACAAAAGAGCACATCTTATTATCACGTCAGGTAGGCGTACCTTATATTGTTGTTTTCTTAAACAAATGCGATATGGTAGACGACGAAGAGTTAATCGAGTTAGTTGAGATGGAAGTAACCGAGCAGTTAGAGGAGTATGGATTTGAAGGCTGCCCGATTATCAAAGGTTCCGCTTTAAAAGCTCTGGAAGATCCTCAGGGCGAGTGGGGCGATAAGATTATGGAATTAATGAGCACTGTTGACGAGTATATTCCTGATCCTCAGCGTGATACAGATAAACCTTTCCTTATGCCTGTAGAGGACGTATTTACCATTACAGGACGTGGAACCGTTGCTACTGGTAGAGTAGAGCGTGGTACACTGCACCTGAACGAGGAACTTGAGATTCTCGGCGTAAAAGAGGAAGTTCAGAAGACTGTTGTTACCGGTATTGAGATGTTCCGTAAGCAGTTGGATGAGGCACAGGCTGGTGATAACATTGGTGCATTGCTTCGTGGTATCAACCGTGACCAGATCGTTCGTGGACAGGTTCTTGCAAAACCCGGAACAGTTACCTGTCATCAGAAATTTACCGCTCAGGTATACGTTCTGACAAAGGACGAGGGTGGACGTCATACACCTTTCTTTAACAATTATCGTCCACAGTTCTATTTCAGAACAACTGACGTTACTGGTGTCTGCGAATTACCGGGAGGAACAGAGATGTGTATGCCTGGTGACAATGTAGAGATGACTATTGAACTGATTCATCCGGTAGCTATGGAGCAGGGTCTTACATTCGCTATTCGTGAGGGCGGACGTACTGTAGGTTCTGGAAGGGTTGCTACAATCATTGAGTAATCTTGTAATTAGAGCCAAATAATAAAAATAAGCACCGCAATCCTTTGAGAAATCAAGGGGTTGCGGTTTCTTAATGTCTAAAAATAATAGCAAACAAAAGGAAAAGCCACTTGCCGGAATTTCATTGAAAATGGCTTGTGGCTCTAAAATGGCTCTATTTTTATTCGCTGTCACTCTGATTTTTCTTAAATTGCCGCTCCAAATGTTCATTTCGGAGTTTCATTCTTGTAGCATTGTCTATATCTTCATACACTTTCTTTGTCACTGGCAAGGTGGAGTAATCAGCAATTTTCTGTTTTTTCCAAATATCAAACATATCCTTTGGCGTAAAGTAGGATTCAAAACTTTCCCGGCTCTCATTCAGTGAAGCAAGGAATTGACACATATCCGCATTATATAAGTGTCCTTTTTCATTTCCATAGAATTTAATATTGGCATACCAACGGTTATCTTCGGTTTCTATGTCATTGAAAAATTTATCGTTGATTTCCAGTTCATAGCGCAATTCTTTTAATTCGTTCAACTCTAAAAGAAAACTGATAATATCGCCCATAGACGATAAAGAAAATTCATTGTCTGAAATGCCAAAAAGCCAATCCAAAGAAACGTGATATTGCTTTGCTATGGCATAGAGTACCTCGTTGGACGGAGATACCGTTCCATTCTCATAACTGGATAGGGTGGATTGCTTTATGCCTAGCTTTTTGCAAAATTCACTTTGGTTCAAACCTAGATTTTTACGGAGTTGTTTTATCCGTTCTGCTATCTGAATTGTATTGTCCATGCCGTTACCTCTTTTCTTTTTCGCTTTCTTATAGTATAGCACTTTCAATAAATATTGACAATAATAATAAATATGAAAAATAAAGATAAAAATTATTGACATAAATGATAGAGGGTGCTAGAATATCATTAACACTAATAAATAGTGAAATAAATGATAAGGAGAGGCTGTATGAACGGACAGAACTACTTATTGACTGCCGGAGAAGTTGCGGAAACATTGGGTGTTTCCAAAGGACATGCTTACAAATTGATAAGAGAATTAAATGAAGAATTACAGAGCAAAGGCTATCTTATTGTTGCCGGGAAAGTGCCAAAGGCATTTTGGGAAACAAAATTTTATGGTTACAATCAGCCGAACCAAACCGCATGAAAGGGGGATAAGAAATGTCTGCTTCAAGAGATGAAAAGACCGGGAAATGGACTGCTCAATGCTATTAC
>CBCOYO010000237.1:0-2175 GCA_965114465.1 uncultured Lachnospiraceae bacterium | reverse complement strand
GTGTAGAGAGAAATGTTGTCTTGAAGTCCGCAGACGGCGGAGAAGTTTTTAGGTTTCGTTTGTGACTGGAAAGGAATGGTGAAAAATATGGAACAAGAAAAAAGAATCGATACATTTGCAGTTGATCAGGTAGCAGATTTGTTAATATCGGCGTCTTGCGCAAATATTGCGTTTCAAGAAACATCAGGCAGTGAGATCCGTGTTGAGGCGGAGGAGTTAGAAAATGGCAGATATTTTTGCACATTAAAAGGAAAACGGTTGGAGATTTCCTATGATATTCATAAAATGGTTTTTGTAAATATTCATCGGAAAAATGCAAAGATTACGGTGTATCTGCCCAAAGAACAGATACTGAATCATAAATTTGAAAATGTGAAATTTGTGATAGGTGCAGGCGATTTAAGCATTAAAAATATACCATTTTCCTGCAAAAGTTTAAACGCAGAAATTGGAGCAGGAAAATGGGAAGCAAAATTGCTTGCCGTTTCAGAACGGCTGTATATTGAAATTGGAGCAGGATCTGTGAAAATGAAGAAAACAACGGCTGGAAGTTTAGAGGTAAACTGCGGCGCTGGAAACTGCGTATATAAGGGACGGGTAAACGGAGATATCAAAATTAACTGCGGTGTTGGGAACTGCAAGCTTTATTTGGAAAACGAAGAAAGTGATTTTCGCTATGCAGTCAGCAGTGCTCTTGGCAAAGTCCGTGTAAACGATAATAAAATAAGCGCTTTTGGAACGGGAAAAATGCAAACAGGTAAAGGGACGCTTGGAACGGTGGTATTAGAATGCGGAATGGGAAATATTGAGGTAGAAACGGCATAGTTTAGTTTATATTAGGTACTGTTTAAATCGGTCAATAAAGGCGAATCACGAGCGCAATTATCCTGCGCATCAAGGAAATTTGCAGTAAAGAGCCATTATATACGTTATTGATTTAGAGAAACTCTTTACAAAACTGCAAATGTTCGCGGTGGGGCTGTCGCAATAAGCTTTGAAAACACAAGATATAGTGTATATTTTAACACTGTATTAAACTATCTTGTATCTGTTTGCTTTCGTGCGACAGCCTCGATATGGTAAAATGTGTCGCTCGTGAGTATCGTCTTGCATAAAATATCCTTATAATGCCTTATATAATATAAGGATATATTGTCGTAAGGTATGAGATAAAATTATATCCGCAATGTGCAATGATACAGCAAAATACAGATCTTGTCCGCAGATAAAGCAGTCCCAGCACAATACCGCACACAAACGCTGATAACGTTTGTATCATATTAAAATGCAGAACAGCAAAAAGTACAGAAGAAACCAGTAAAGCGGTTATGCTGCCATATGTATTTTTTAAACCGCCTAGAATAACGCCACGCATTAACGTTTCTTCAACAACAGGCGCAATTATGCATACTTGTAGGAAACTTGTTATCGGCGAATGAATCAGACTTTGAATCGTTTCTTGGTAATCTTCTTCACTCTGTGGAAAGATACTTTCAAAAATAGGGTCTAAACAATGATCTAAAAGCAGAAAAAATAAAACAGAGCATCCCGCCGCCAAAAGCAATCCCACAAATGTTATATTAGAAAAGACAGGAACTTGATACCATTTTGCTAGAAAAAGCAGAAAACCGCATCCGCACAGAATCATTACAAAAAGATTAATCCATTCTGCATATTGTGGGAAAAGTGTTCTCCAAACTGCGACATCCAAAAAGGTATAAAACAGCATAATTCCGAAATATGCCACTGACCAAAGGACTGCGCTGCTGATGGTAAGTGTATTTTTTGTCATTGTGACTGCTCCGTTTCTGGTAGGGCACTACCTTAATAACCGTGAAAAACAGCAGGTGCTGTATGTAGTGCTATTGAATATGGTAAACGTCAATTTGAAGGATATTCTATCATATATATGTAAATTTGTAAAGGTGATGGATAGTTGATTAATTATGAAAACAATCTAGTAAGTTATAATTCAGTAACAGTTCAGGTAGGGGTTGTCGCAATAAGCTTTGATTATACAAGATATAGTGCAAAATACAATACAGCATTACGATATCTTGTATCTGCTTCCCTTAATGCGACAGCCCTGTAATAAAATGTAGTGGTTGGAGGTATCCAGCCCATCGTGAAGCGATTTCCAATGGCTGGATACGTAACAGTTCAATGGGTTATCTG
>CBCOYO010000236.1:0-2199 GCA_965114465.1 uncultured Lachnospiraceae bacterium | reverse complement strand
ACCAAGTTTCGGTCAGAAATACCTTAAGTTAATGACATTGTTTCACCCCAGCACCATGCACTTGCTGCTTAGTGTCGAAACCAGCGCCAAAATACCTGTTTGGGGGCATTTTGTGTGCATCAATTGTAACCTTTTTACGCCCTACACCATTCCTCAATCATCCAGCTTTGGAACATTAAAATATACCATATCTGAATACGCCAGTTGCCGTTTTCAATAAAGTCATTCCAAATCCGCCATACTTCATCTGCATTTAAAATCCCTTGCTGTATTAGTGTTTCTCGGTCAATTAAAGATTCCGCCCATCCCCGAAGCTCTGGCTCACGCAGCCACTGCGTTATTGGGATCGAAAAACCTTTCTTGGGTCTATCCATTATTTCTTTGGGAACATAACGATACAGTACATCCCGCAGCACCAGCTTTCCTAATTCGCCCTGCTTCTTATACTCTATAGGAAGTGTCCAAGCGAACTCTACTACATCTTTGTCAAGCAGCGGAACTCTTGTTTCCAGTGAAACTGCCATTGCCGCCCGATCCACTTTTACTAAAATATCATCTGGATGATAGACTTCCATATCCATTAACATAATACTGCTCTGCGGATCTTTTAAGTCCCCGTAAGGATTGCTGTTATGCTTATATGGATAAACTTCCCGTTCCAGCGCAATATTGACATTGGACGCTTCCTGCGCATTGGAAAGTTCATACAGATGTTCTGCACTTTTTGCCCCCAGCAGATACGATTTTGTCTGCAAAATTTGATTATTTTTTATTATAGGACAATGTATTAGCAAACGGCTGCAAAATTTCCGCAAGCCATAAGGAACTCCTTTCATCTTCCCCCAAATCCGCTGAATGGAAGAATACGAAAGGTATCCACAGAACAGTTCATCTCCTCCATCGCCGCTAAGCGAAACGGTAACATGCTCCCGCGTCATTTTGCTGACTAGATATGTTGGTATCTGCGAAGAATCCGCGAACGGTTCTCCGAAAATTCCTGCCAGTTTCGGAATTACTGCCTTCGCATCCTGCGCTGTAATATACAGTTCCGTGTGTTCTGTGCCCAGATGCTTTGCTATCTCCTTTGCATAAACTGCTTCATTATACTTAGGGTCTTCCATACCGATTGTAAAACTTCTGACCTTATTGGAAGCTTCCGCCTGCATTAACGCAACAATTGTGCTGCTGTCAATTCCTGCTGACAAAAAAGCGCCGACTGGCACATCCGCTACCATCTGCTCCCGAATAGAAGCCCGCAGAAGCCGTTCGAGTTCGTCTGCCGCCTCCTTCTGCGTTCCCCGAAAAGGATGCGCTTCTCCATATTTTGCAATTTCCCGCACCGACCAATAGGTACTGATTTTCGGCTGCTGATAAGGTGCTTCAATTTCCAACATACAACCTGCATCCAATTTATAAATGTCCTTGTAAATCGAATACGGCGCTGGTATATAGCCGTGAATAAAATAAATCTGCAAAACCTTTGTGTCAATTTCGTTATGAAAATCCTCCAATACACGGATACTGCCAATGTCCGAAGCGAACACAAAGTTATGATTTACAAATCCGTAATAAAGCGGCTTCTCTCCAATTCTATCACGAATTAAGGTCAGCTTTCCAGTTATTTTGTCAAAAAGTGCAATGGCAAACATTCCCTTGCACATGGCAATCGTTTCCTTTACCCCATACGCCTCGAAGGCTTCCAGCAAAACCTCTGTATCCGAACCGCCGCGAAATGCACGGACTTTTCCCTCCGCAAGCAGCTTGTCCCGTATCTTTTTATAATTGTAAATCTCACCATTAAATACACACACATATCTTCCGGATGCGGAATGCATCGGCTGTGCCCCGTTCTCTGATAAATCCACAATGGACAGCCGCCGATGCCCCAGTACCACCTTCGCATCATCACTTGCCCATATCCCGCCCGCATCTGGGCCTCTGTGATGCATTCTTTCGTTCATTTTTAGGATATTTTTCTCCCAGTTGGTAGGATGATTGCAAAAACCTGCGATTCCGCACATATATTATTGACCTCATTTTCATAAAATCATTCTATCAGAAATATAATCCCTTTAGAATGATAACATAGATTTCATATAATTTCTAGTATGTGAACATTTATATTTTTTATAATATTACTTTAGGGTTACTTTTCACACCCACGCCAAAGTAGTGGGAATCATGCGCCAAAATGCTAAA
>CBCOYO010000235.1:0-2281 GCA_965114465.1 uncultured Lachnospiraceae bacterium | reverse complement strand
CGACAGTTTTCCAACAGCGCGCCTTTGCTTGCTTCAATAGATAGGGCAAGACAGATTACATCATCATTAGCTTCAGCATAAACATTGTTTGGCTGGTGTGGGAAAATTTCCATTTCGCCCAGTAAATCATCTTTTCTGCTGTTTGCGAGAGAATATAGAGACCCATCATCTCTAATAAAGTAAATATTTACAGTACCATGAATGATGATTTGGAATAAATGTTCTTTTTGCAATGGCGCGGCAATAAATTCGCCTTTTTTGTACTGCGCAACAAATAAATGCTCCTGTAAACTGCGTATTGTGGTTTCAAATTTCGTCTGTCCCAAATAGGCTTCAATGAGCGTGCTGTCATAAAATCTTTTCATGTTTTTCTCTCCAAACAGGACATATGTCCGGGTTTTTGTCCTGATTATAGCGTATACTGAGGACAAATGCAAGGAACAGAGCAGGGAGGTTTACATTAAATGGCAACGGTATTTGAAGAAAAAAACATTTCAAAAGCGGTTTTGCGTATGGGGTTGCCCGCCATGTTGGGGCAGCTTACGACTTTGATTTATAACATTGCAGATACTTTTTTTGTTTCTCTAACAAAAGAGCCTGCAATGATTGCTGCGGTTACGTTATGTACGCCGATTCTTTTGATTATAATGTCGATTGCTTCTGTTTTTGGAATGGGCGGCAATAGTGTGATTGCCAGGCTATTAGGGGAAGACAAACAGCAGGAGGTCAAAAGCGCACTGAATTTTTGTCTGTATTCAATGGCGTTTTCAGGGATTATTATTCTGCTGACAGGCCTTCTTTTTATGGAGCCCATTGCGGGGCTATCGGGTGCAGACACAGAAAACATGTCTTATACCAATGAATATCTGAAATATATTTTTCTGGGAGCGCCCTTTATTATCCTTTCCAATGGGTTAGTCCATCTGTTTCGTTCGATTGGTTTTATAAAAGAAAGCACCATCGGGCTGGCGCTTGGAAATTCAATCAATATCCTGTTTGACTTTGTTTTCATCGTATTGCTGGGGTGGGGAACGGCTGGTGCTGCGCTTGCTACATCCTTTGGCTTCTTCTGCTCCGCGATTTATTATCTGGTCTGTATGATTGGGGCAGAGAGAAAGGGAAATCAGTTGGTAGCGCTTTCCATAAAGCAGTTTGCGCCGCACAAAAAAATGGTAGGCAGCGTAGTGAGTATCGGGATACCCGGTGCGCTTATTACCGTTTTGCTGAGTGTTTCCAATATTGTTCTCAACAATTTTATCGGAATCTATGGTTCCGATGCGGTTGCGTCATATGGAATTGCCTATAAGGTCGATATGGTTCCGATTATGCTGTCAGTTGGTCTTTCGCAGGGGGTTGCCCCGCTGATAGGATATTATTACGGCGCAGGGAAAAGAGAGAGAATGTCACAGGCAATGAAAACATCAACAATTTACGGAATCTTTTTGGGAGCAATCTTTTTAGCGGTATTCTGCTTATTGGGAACAAACCTGGCGGGCGTATTTCTTCATGATGAATCACTGATACATCAGGCAGGGTATTTTATCCGTATGTTAGGTATGTCGGCGCCAATGCTTGGTATCATCAACATGGTAACGGGTTATTTTCAGGCATTAGGCGTAGCTGTAAAATCCCTGCTCATTACGATTATGAGGAATGTGGTATTATTTATTCCGGCAGTGATAGTCCTGAATCGTTTATGGCAGTTAAATGGCGTCATTGCCGCCCAGCCAGTCGTGGAAACTATTTTAGCGATTATCTGTATCGTAATGTATGCCAAAGATTCAGGTGTCCAAAAATCTGTCCCCTCTGACAAACAGTCTGATTCACGGTAAACAGCAAATCCGGTCGGGGCAGAGGGCTCAGGAAATATTCAGGCACTGGATGTACGTGGACTGGTAAATGGATGTGTTTAAAACGGCATTGGGATACTGGGATATGAGCTGCTGCACAATGAGAAGCCCTTTTCCGCGGCCGTCACCTTTTGTGGTCTGCCCTGCATGAATCCCTGTCTGTTGTGTCTGCGGAGTGAGGGGGTTTTTAATGATATAGGAACATGAAGTGCTATTGTTCCGGATTCCTATTTCAATCATGCCATTTGGGATTTTGGCTGTTTCTTCAATGGCATTGTCGAGAAGAATGCCAAGGATTCGGGTGAGGTCAATAATGTCAATCGCAGTTCTGAAGTTTTTCGGAGAAATGCAGACATCCAAACGAACTGTAATTCCATGTTCCATAGCCTGTGATATTTTCAGGTTTAAAAATGCACGCAACGATTCGGAAG
>CBCOYO010000234.1:0-2406 GCA_965114465.1 uncultured Lachnospiraceae bacterium | reverse complement strand
TGTTCCTGTATATGTGACAGAGGATATGGTTGGACATAAACTTGGGGAGTTTGTCGCAACAAGAACCTATCGGGGACATGGTAAAGACGAGAAAAAATCGAAAGTAAGGTAAGAGTGAAAGGAGGTTCCGTCATGGCTAGGGAGAAGTATAGCAGAACCAATTATAAAAGAAAGAGAAATGCAGAGAACAGAGAAACCAGACCGTCAGCTAAGCTTTCTTACGCGAGGGTATCTGTCCAGAAGGCTTGCTTTGTATTAGATGCTATCAGGGGGAAAGACGTGCAGACCGCATTGGCAATCTTGGACTACAATCCAAGATATGCTTCCAGCGTAATTAAAAAGCTGCTGGAATCAGCAATTGCAAATGCTGAGAACAATAATGGTATGAACTCTGAGAACCTTTATATTGCAGAGTGCTATGCAAACAAAGGGCCTACAATGAAAAGAATAAAACCAAGAGCACAAGGCAGGGCTTATAGAATTGAAAAGAGAATGAGCCACATTACAATTGTGCTGGATGAGAGATAGGAGGAAGAAAATGGGACAGAAAGTTAATCCTCATGGACTGAGAGTCGGCGTAATTAAAGATTGGGATTCAAAGTGGTATGCGGAAGCGGAGTTTGCGGATTACTTGGTAGAAGATTATAATATCAGGAAGTTTTTGAAAAAGAAACTGTTCAATTCAGGCATATCTAAAATTGAGATAGAGAGAGCATCTGATCGCGTTAAAGTAATTGTTTACACAGCAAAACCGGGATTTGTTATCGGTAAAGGTGGCGCAGAAATCGAGGTAACAAAGAAAGAACTTCAGAAGCTCACAGGTAAAAATGTACTTGTTGATATTAAGGAAATTAAAAGACCAGACAGGGATGCACAGCTTGTGGCAGAGAATATTGCTTCACAGCTTGAAAGCCGTGTATCATTCCGTCGTGCTATGAAATCCTGCATGGGCAGAACGATGAAAGCTGGTGCGCTTGGTATTAAGACAGCAGTTTCTGGACGCCTTGCCGGAGCAGATATGGCACGTACAGAATTTTACAGCGAGGGAACTATTCCTCTACAGACACTAAGAGCAGATATTGATTATGGTTTCGCTGAAGCAGATACGACTTACGGCAAATTAGGCGTTAAGGTTTGGATCTACAAGGGCGAGATACTTCCTACTAAGGGAAACAAGGAAGGGAGCGATAAATAATGTTAATGCCAAAAAGAGTAAAGCGTCGTAAACAGTTCCGTGGATCAATGAGAGGCAAGGCACAGAGGGGAAACACAATAAGTTACGGCGAGTATGGTATCGTTGCAATGGAGCCTTGCTGGATTAAGTCCAATCAAATAGAAGCAGCCCGTATCGCGATGACACGTTATATTAAGCGTGGCGGTAAGGTTTGGATTAAAATTTTCCCAGATAAACCGGTAACTGCGAAACCTGCTGAAACTCGTATGGGTTCTGGTAAGGGAACTTTGGAATATTGGGTAGCAGTAGTGAAGCCCGGTCGTGTTATGTTTGAAATCAGCGGAGTCGCTGAGGATGTAGCAAAAGAAGCGTTACGTCTTGCAACACACAAGCTTCCTTGTAAATGTAAGATTGTTTCTAAAGCAGATTTGGAAGGCGGTGCTGTAAATGAAAACTAATCAGTATGTAGAAGATTTAAGAACCAAATCAGCTACGGAATTAACACAAGAATTAGTAGCTGCAAAAAAAGAACTTTTTAATTTAAGGTTTCAGAATGCAACAAACCAATTGCAGAATACAGCAAGGATTAAAGAGGTAAGAAAAAATATTGCCAGAATCCAAACTGTAATGACCGCAAAGCTGAAGAACGTAGAGTAGGAGGAATATGGCCGTGGACAGAAATTTAAGAAAAACACGTACAGGCAAAGTTGTGAGCAATAAGATGCAGAAAACGATTGTCGTTGCCGTTGAAGATCATGTAAAACATCCTCTTTACGGAAAAATCGTTAAGAGAACTTATAAGCTGAAGGCGCATGACGAGAAGAATGAGTGCAGCATCGGCGATACCGTAAAGGTAATGGAAACAAGACCATTATCCAAAGATAAGAGATGGCGTCTTGTAGAAATTGTCGAGAAAGTGAAATAGATTTTAAACGCGCAGATAGGGCGCATTTGGATATTTATATATTTAAAATCACAAGTATGTGGAAACTGCAAGCATCGATAATTAAAATGCAGACAGATACACAAGTGTGTGATTTGGAAGGAGATAAGCATGATACAACAGGAAAGCAGACTGAAGGTCGCTGATAATACCGGAGCAAAAGAATTGCTCTGTATTAGAGTTATGGGCGGCTCTACAAGAAGATATGCAAATATTGGTGATATTATCGTTGCCAGCGTTAAAGATGCAACACCAGGCGGCGTTGTAAAAAAAGGCGATGTAGTGAAAG
>CBCOYO010000233.1:0-2427 GCA_965114465.1 uncultured Lachnospiraceae bacterium | reverse complement strand
GCACAAAATCAGGCGCATAGCGGGCTATGTAACTGATTTTGCGCTGGTGCTATCGAAGAAAAAGACAAGGAAAATTGCAAGTTATTTTGGGATAGTTCCTTAGCCCATCAAAAGGGTATTTTTCAAAAGAATGGTACAATATATTGTGATTTGAGCAGATATACATACTCTATATATTGTGGTCATTTTTCTTAATTAGCCCTTTTGATGCTTTAATCATATTATATCACCCTGCCACAACGGTTTCAAGAAAAACGAATCTACATCTCAACCACTCTTGTCGCTATCTTTTCTTGGAAGCGGATATCATGGTCTACTGCAATCATCGTAGGCTGAAACTTTAGCAGCAAGTTCTCTATCTGCACGCGGGAAAATACATCAATATAATTGAGTGGTTCGTCCCAAATATAGAGATGTGCCGGTTGTAACAGACTTGCGGCAATCAGCACCTTTTTCTTTTGCCCCTCTGAAAAATCCTCCATATTTTTGGTAAACTGCACACGTTCCAAATCAAGCTGGCGCAATATTGCATAAAAAATACTCTCATCAAGATTATTTTCTTTGCTAAACGCCCTTAAATTCCCGCAAAGGTGTGAAGTATCTTGATTAATATAAGAAATCACCAATCCCGCCGCGGTTGTCAGCGTCCCCTCCTCATGCATTGTATTGTTTTTGTATAACAATTCTGGTTTGCCATTATGCTGCAGGATTGCCTTTATAAAACTCGATTTCCCGCAGCCATTCTTTCCATGTAAAAATACACGTTCTCCCTGACGCAGTTCAAAGTTAAAACTTTGCATAACAATATTTTTGTCAGAACACTTTTCTTCTGACAGATTTGTATTATCCATTGTATTATCATACGCAATTCCATAATCCCTTGCCGCAATCAGCACTTCTTTGTGATGTCGCATAGGGGTTAATTTTAGTTCTGGCGGGGTTTCGATATCCTGCAAAAGTCCCTCTTTTTCCTCGATTTCATCCTCGATGCGTTTCTGCATATGCATAATTCGTTTTTGCATTTTCTTGGTTTTTGCACCGATATAAGCACGTGTGCCTTTGCATCTATCATGCTCCTTAACTGGATCAAACCCAATTTTAGTGCTTTCATTCTTATCCGCCCAATCGGCTGCTCGCGCGGCTGCCTGATGCAGTCTGCGAATTTCCTTTTTATGCTTTTCATTTTCCATCTGGTGAAACGCATCCATACGACTTTTATTTTCCCACCATGAGGAAAAGTTTCCACTTTGTACTTCGATCGTGCACCGATTTAATACCAGCACATGGTCGATGCACGCATCCAGCAAATCACGGTCATGTGATACTAATATAAAGCCCTTTTTATTTCTAAGATATTCCTTTACGGATTCCCGCGATGTTTGATCAAGGTGGTTGGTCGGTTCATCAATCAGCAGAAAATCATGTTCTCCTGAAAATAAAACCGCCAGCATTACTTTTGTCCGTTCTCCGTGGCTTAGTGTCTGAAACGGACGGTAAAGCACCTCTGCAGTAAGCTGCAGTTTCTCCAACTCGCAGATAACGCGCCAAAGTTCACAATCCGCTTTCAGTTCTGTGGCAAACGCGGCACAGCATTGCTGCATCTGCTTCTCTGTCACGCAATACGGAAAATAATCAAAAACGGTTGTACTGCTGATAGTTCCTTGATATTCATATTTTCCTTGTAAAAGATTTAAAAATGTTGTCTTTCCTTTTCCGTTTCGTCCAACAAACCCTAATTTCCAGTCTGTATCAATCAGAAACGATACGTTTTCAAATATATTGTCAAAACTTCCCTCATAACAAAAGGTTAAATTCGATACGCTAATTTGTGCCATATGCAGTCCCTCCCTTATCTTCATCAGTGCAAATATACGAACAAATCCAATCGTTTATAAGCATATCATCCATGCACTAAAATATGTTTGAGATTGCGTTCTGCTAGAAGCGCGCTGTAATCAACAGAATACTGCACAAAAAAAGAGCCCCTAAACCAACAGCAAAACGCAATATTTCCGTCTGCTGCCAAATAATCAGACTCTGTTCGACTAACCTTGTAAAATTTTCCACGCAAAAAAGAGGTTATGCGAACATAATCCACTTTTGGCAACAGGATAATACAATAATGTTCTAAAATCATATTAAAAATACACCAAAGAATACAATATAACATCTATATTCCTTAGCACCAAACACTATTGTGATTCAAAATCCATGTTTTCAAAAGCCGATTACTGCCGCATCTTTTCACCTCTTTCTTTCCTTGCTCGTTAATTGATACTTTATTATAGGGCAGGCATATGGGATTTGTCAATTACTTTTTATATGGAAATCTGCATCCCACTATAAATAATTGTAACAGTTCAGGTAGGTCTACGCATTTACTGCGCTGACCGTAATAAAATGTAGTGGTTGGAGGTATCCAGCCCA
>CBCOYO010000232.1:0-2550 GCA_965114465.1 uncultured Lachnospiraceae bacterium | reverse complement strand
AGAGCCAGCACTTGCTGAATTGCTTTCCGGTTTTTCCTGTCCGAAGAATCCGGATTTGGAGCGATTTTTGAAAAAGAGTGCCATAGAATTCACAAAAAAGAATCAATCCGTCACATATCTTGTAGTTTCAGCAGAGGATATCAGGCTGCTTGGATATTTTACACTTGCATTAAAGCCGTTGACAGTTAGGGGTGAAACAGTGAGTAATACCACGAAAAGAAAACTGTTGCGGATTAGTGAGTTGGATGAAAGTACAGATACATACACTATGTCGGCATACCTTATTGCCCAACTCGGTAAAAATTTTTCAGAGAATGACGGAAAAGACATCACAGGGGCAAAACTTCTTAAACTTGCTTGGGATAAAATTAAAGAGATACAGTATCTGGGTGGCGGTATAGTGACATTTCTGGAAACAGAAAATGAGGAAAAGCTGTTATCGTTTTATCAAAAAAACCGTTTTTCACAGTTTGATACTAGACAGACCGCATCAGATAAGGACGAGTCGCATGAACTGGTACAGCTTTTAAGCCTGCTCTAATATGATTTCGTTGCATTGAAAAATAGGGATTTTGTCGGCAAAAGTGCAATTTGTCGAATCATAGATTGGGTGTGGTAAAAGTCCGCTGGATCTTTTGAGGTTGATTTTGTGTAAAAGTTTAGGTAGGTCTGCGCATTTACTGCGCTAACCGTTATAAAATATAGTAGTTGGAGGTATCCAGCCTGTTACGAAGCGATTTCCAATGGCTGGATACCTAACAGTTAATGGGTTATCTGAACTGTTACGATTTTGTTTTTATACTGCAAACCGCCAGAATTTACAGTGATGCCGTCAGGAAAGTACATGACTGGCGGTTCGCAGTCTGGTTGTACTGTAAATTTAATCGGTGTGCAGTATATATTACGCAGAGAGGAGTTATAATGAAACGTATAAAGAAAAGCACCAAAACAACCATACTTGCCCTTTCCTGGCGTGATATTACATCACCTAATGCCGGAGGTGCTGAAGTGCATACGCATCAAATGTTAAGCAGAGCAGATCAAAGCAAATACCGCATTTATCATTTGGCGACTCGAAGAGAGGGGCAGCCGGAGAGCGAAGTAATAGATGGCATAACTTATCTTAGACATGGCAATGCTTTAACCGTAATATTGGCAGCAATGCAGTTTTATCAGAAAAATAAAGACAATATCGACTTCGTAATTGACCAATGCAATACGCACCGTTTTTTCACGCCGCTTTGGGTAGCACCACAGAAAAGAATCTTCTATATTCACCAGCTTACCAAAGAAATTTGGGATTACAGTGCAAAATTCCCTCTAAGCAAAATTGGAAAGCTGCTGGAAGAAAGTTTCTTGCGCTTAAACCGTAATGATCCTGTAATTACGGTTTCGGAGTCAACAAGAGATGAACTGGTATCAAGAGGGTATCATTTGGATAAAATAAAAGTAATCCACAACGGGGTATTTTTTACACCGTGGAAACGGGAACAGTGGTGTGAAAAGGAGAAAGCGCCAACTTTTATCTATGCTGGACGTTATTCGCCCTATAAGGGGATTAACGTTGCCGTAAACGCGCTTGCCAAAATAAAAAAAACATATCCCAATGCGAAACTCTGGATAATTGGCAAGAAAGACCAAGAATATGTCAATAAAAACTTAATGCCGATATGTGAAAAATATTCCCTTATATGGGAAGATGCGCAGGACAACAGCTTAGAAAGCGGAATAAATGGCGATATTGTCAGTTGGGGATATGTTTCCGAGGAAAAAAAGTTGGAACTGTTGAGCCGTGCTTGGGCTTTGGTATTTCCCTCGATTCGTGAAGGCTGGGGAATTCCTATTACAGAGGCTGGCTGCGTAGGAACGCCGAGCATTGCATTTGATTCACCGGGCATTCGTGAAGCCGTTAATTATGGCAAAGCTGGATATTTGTGCACAAAAAACACAGTTAATGCATTAATGGAAGAAATGGGTATGGTAATTTCTGACAAAATGGTATATAGTAGTAAGAGGGAAAAAGCTTATCAGTTTTCGTCGCAGTTTCGCTGGGATAAAATAGGAAACGAGTTTGATGCATTTCTGGAGGAAGTAATGCAATGCCGTTATTAAATGACAATGATATTAAGCGTGATGCAATGCCGTTATTAAACGATGATGATATGAAAACAGAAAAAATAGATGGCATTATCTATAATATGTCACCGTCCGGTGGATTTATGCACAGCCAGATTAATGGAAATATATATTATGCATTAAGAAACCAGCTTAAAAACAGTGTCTGTTCTGTATCTATGGAAAATCTCGACTTGTATGTATCTGACAATGAATATATGATTCCGGATATTATGCTGTTCTGTGATCGGAAGAGCGTGATTCATGATAAGTACAAAGGCATACCGCGATTTGTAGTAGAAACATTAAGCCCAGCAACAGCATATAAAGATAGAACAGTAAAGATGAAGAAATATGCAAGTTTGGGTATTGATGAATATTGGATTATCAGCCCGAAAGAGCAATCAGTAGAGCTTTATTATTTAGAAAATAATG
>CBCOYO010000231.1:0-2666 GCA_965114465.1 uncultured Lachnospiraceae bacterium | reverse complement strand
GTATTTTTACTTTTTTTGCATTATCATTTTGGTCATATGGAGTACACAGATATGAAAGTGCAAGCAGTTAATTATTTTTTGTAATAGGAGGGGTAAAATGGTTCAAACAGATAAAGTATTGGAATTTGATAAGATGAAAGGCAGGCTGGAGGCTTATGCTGTTTATCTGCTGCACAAAAAGGGGGTATATGATACTGCTGGAATTAAGTGCAATCTATTCCCTAAAAAATGCCTTTTATTCCAAATGAGTTGCTGCCCTCTAAGCATTTGATATAATTTTATCAATTATGATTTACGGTCATCAGTGAACTGGTTGGTAATGACGGAGGGTGTGAATCGAAATGATGCTTAGAGAGGATAAAAAATGAACGCTATATTTTCACATGAAGAGACAAATACCAAAAGACAGAGGGAGTTTGATTACCTGAAAGGGATTTTTATGCTGTTTATTTACCTGGTCCATGCCTTTCAGGCAACCATGTCCCCGGAAGATTCTGTTACCCAGTGGATTTTTATGTTTGCAACGATGTCTGGTGCAGCTATTTTCATTTTTGTTATGGGAATTGGAACTGTTTACAGCAGGAATGCAACGCCAGTGGGAATGGCAAAGAGCGGTGTCCGCATGGTGGTTTATCAGTATCTGAATAATCTTGCCTATGTAATCGCTCTGCTAATTCCCTACCCCTTCGTTTCTGGAAACCTGACGGGAACCGGGAGGGATAATTTCAAATATTTGACAGTGGTATACATTCAATACATCAATATCTTTTTTATTACCGGAATTATTTATTTAGTATTGGCATTGCTAAAGAAACTGAATATGAACATTGCAGGGTACGTGATAATGGGTGCGGCCGTGAGTATCCTTGCGCCATTCCTTTATGGAAAACCTGTAGATGTGCCGGTGCTTGGGTATATTATGAAACTATTGATTGGAGATGCAGAGTTTGTTTCCTTTACGCCGCTCTATTTTCTGTCCTATGCGATGTTTGGAGTTGCCTTTGGCAAAATCCTGCGGCATGTGAAGGATAAAACCAAATTCTACGGCATGCTGGCTGTTCCCAGCGCCGTGGTCATTATTGTATGGTGGGTATTGGTATTCAGGGGATATGGTTCGGATATATCCCAAATGTATATTGCGTTACTTGATGCGTATTCACAGCCGAACCTTTGGCACGTAGTGGCAAGCATGGCGCACATATTTCTTGTTGCCATAGTATTTTTCTTTATGGAAAGAATCTGCAGAAAGGATGATAAACTGCGTGAGCCAAAGAATCCTGTTGCAAGGCAGATTTTATATTATAGCGAACATATATCAAAATATTATGCATTACATATAATCGTATATTTTGTTGCTCTCGGAATCAATGGTTATGAGTGCTTTCAAAGTTATCAATGCTGGCTTCTTGCATTGCTTTCCATCCTGGTAACAGAGATTCTGGTAAGAGGATACAATATGCTGCAGGCGAAGGCCGCAGCATGACAAATATATTTGTGCAGGCAAAAGTATGGTAGGAGGATATTGGGATGGAGCAGACGCACCAGAGGAATGAAAGGCTGATAGAGAATAAAATTTGGAAGTATCTTTTACCGGGAATTATGATGTCGCTGGCTTTGCAGTTGGGGAACATCGTTGATACAGTATTTGTGGGGAACTTTTTGGGGACAGAGGCAATGTCAGCCATAACGCTTGTTCTTCCCATGGAAACTTTAATACAGGTAACAGGCTATTGTCTTGGTATGGGAGGATCTATTGCAGCAGGTATTTTGCTTGGCAGGCGAAATAAAGAGGGGGCATCACAACTATTTTCAATCACATTAGTGATAACTGTTGTTGTGGGACTTATCATTGCTGCAGCGGCGCCTTTTTTGGCAATGCCCATTGCAGATGCTCTGGCAAAGGGTGGAAATCTGAATATTCCTGCAGGCCATTATCTTTTTGTAGGGATGCTTGGCGCTCCGGTTATTGGTGTCGGGCTCCTTATGTCCAGTTTTCTGGGTGTGGAAAACCATCCCGGGCTTGCATCTGCCTATCTAATTACTTCTAATGTGATCAATCTGATCCTTGACTACATATTATTAAAATTCACTGATATTGGTATTGCGGGTGCTGCTCTGTCTACGGTGGTTGGATTTTTACTTGGAATGGTTATTTTTATCTTATATATCCGTTCTCCGAAGCGCATGATAAGCTTTGTCAGAATCCGGTCATTTGCTCCTCTGAAAGAGGCGGTCATATCAGGGGCGCCGATTTTTGTATTTATGATTATGACCATAATAAAATCCTTTGGGCTGAATGAAATTATTGTCCGTTTTATTGGAGAGGGCGGGATGGCAGTTTATACGGTATGCGACAATGTCCTTATGATTGTGGAAATGATCACGGCCGGAATCATAGGCGTAATACCCAATATAGCGGGAATCCTTTATGGGGAAAAGGATTACTTCGGTATCCGCGCTCTGTGCAAAAGGGTTCTTGTATTAAGCGCGGCTGCAACGCTATGTATTTTTGTGCTTGTTATGGTGTTTGCAAAGTCAATTACCGTTATGTTTGGCGTGGATAATTCAGCTCTTTCTTCCATGATGGTGACAGCACTTAGGATTTTTATTTTGTGCCTGCCGGCATATGTATGGAATAAATTTCTTGTCGGCTATTATGAATCGAT
>CBCOYO010000230.1:0-2666 GCA_965114465.1 uncultured Lachnospiraceae bacterium | reverse complement strand
ATTTCGCCGTTCATTACCATTTTATAGATTGTATTATCTATTTTCTTCTTACCATACAAAGCCGGCACAAGTTTATTGCCGCATTGAACACATTGTTTTATATTGCGTTCCGCGGCTTCTTTTTTCTCAATCAGTCCGCTCATGCACTTAGGGCAAATCATATATACGTATTCCATTATCAATCCCTCTCCCCACCATTTACAGGCGATATTCCCATATTCGTTCAAAAATACCTGCTTAAAAAATGGTTCTGCAAAATCACTGTCTTACATTTTTTTATCTTTGCTTTTATATATTACCATATAATCCCTGATTTTTCCATAAAAATACAGGAATCCCTATCAACTCTTTCTTCTATCCTGCCTTTCAATCTCTTTTCCTATTGACTCTTTTCCAATCGACTCATTTCATAAACACATTTCGAGCATTTATTTTCCCATTCTGCTACGCATTCTTTAATAGGATATTTCACTTTTATCCCAAAGCCTTCAAATTTTTTCTGTATTCCTGCATCTCCATTTCATCTGTGTTATCTAAAACAAATTGCAGTTCATTTATAACCTTTTGGCGCTCATACGGAAGATATGCCGTTACTGGCACAAAATTTGAAATCGTGTTTGCCAATAGGTGTGTGCGTATCTTTAGATGATTCATTAAGATTTGCAATTCACGGATGCGCTCCTTTTCTTCAGCAGGAACAAACAAGCCTTGTTGTGCCATTTGGTACAGCTCTGTGTCTGGGAAAAGCGTAAGAGAGTCCACCGAAACAAAATACGGATTGAGCTGGCTGAACAGTTCAGCACTATTCCTTGCATTACGGTACCCGCCATCTTTTCCCGCAAGACCTGTCATGTAAACAAAGTAATATTCAATACCCGCTTCATCTAATTTTCTGCATTGTTCCAGAATATCAGCAGCCGTATATCCTTTATTTGCAAGGGCAAGCGTTTCGTCATCGCCACTTTCCACGCCGATGCTCAGTCCGTTAATGCCCATTGCCCTTAATTTCCTTAGCTGCCACACCTCTTTATTTTTAATATCACGGATGCTCGCAAACATAGCCATTGTCTGGCATTTAATCAGATAATCCCTTACGGTCAAAGCCCTAAGTTTCAGATTCTCGTAACTCATGGCAAAAGGATTTGCCCCTGTCCAAAAGATTCTCCTCGCATACGGCTGGTAACTTTTTATTTCTGCCAAATCTTCCTCAAATTCTTCTATGGGTGACATTTGGAAACATTCGTTTTGATATAGGCTGCAAAACCTGCATTGCTTATAAGTGCAGCCAGAAGTAGCCTGTATAATAACCGAATGCGCTTCATATGGCGGTCGCCAAGTTCTGCCTGTAAAATGCATCACTGTCCCTCCTATTTTTTATGCACATATTGTCCTTTCAAACAAATGTTTCCCTCACAGATGAGAAACACTTCTTCGATACTGTTGTAATTCTTCTTCGCTGACCGTTTCTATAATATCATTAAGAAACGACAACAGCTTTGTCTTGTCTTTTGGCAGCTTTCCGTAAAACTGATACGCATTGGAAGCCCCCATTGCCGCAAAAATTGTAGGTATTTGCAAATTTTCAATAAGCGTTCGTATCTCTTTGTATTTTTCGAGTTCCCCTTCTTCCTGCCAGTTTCCACGCTGTAGTTCTGCAAATAGTTGAGAATCAGGATAAATCGTAAGCATATTTGCCCCAATCAGCATAGGATGTATCTGATTGCAGATGTCAGCCGTTAATTTTGCTCCGATTTCTCCACGACCTGCCCCAGAAATACTTACCAAATAAAAGAAACTGTAATGAATACCTGCTACATCTAATCTTTGGCATTGCTCTATAATGTCGGCAGAGGTATATCCCTTATTCATAAACCGTAGGGCTTTATCATCGCCCGTTTCTATTCCTATTGTCAGACCGTTATATCCCAAATCCCGTAGTTTCGCAAGTTCCTTATCCGTTTTAGGAGTAACATCTGTAATCCTTGCAAACGAACCAATAGTCTTTACGGATGGGATATATTTATGGATTAATGCAGCAATCGCAACTAATTTGTCATAGGTCAAAACGAAGGGGTTAGCTCCTGTTAAAAACACGCGGTCTATATGCCCGCTGTTCCAACCTTTCACTGTTCTTTTCATCTCTTGCAAATCACATTCAATATCTTTCATAGGGGACATTTTGAATTTGAATGGTAAATCATGATACAATGTACAAAACTTACACTTGTGATGTGTACAGCCTGCTGTTACCTCTAATAAAAGTGAATCCGCTTCGTATGGCGGTCGCCAGATTGTTCCTGTGTAGTGCATAAATTCATCTCCTTTTCATCATTTATACTGGTGAGCATTAAAATTTACGAGGTTGTCCCATTAAGAAAAATATACACAAGATATTATAACAATGTGCTGCATTTATACTATATCTTGTATTATCAAAACTCGTTGCAACAGCCCCATAAGTAATGCGCACGACCTCACAAGGAATTTATCCGATTGCGGTATGCGGTCGGCACAGGTAAACACAACTATGATTTGCGTTTACGATACCAAGAATGTTATTGCACAAGCATGATTATCTTGAATGGTATTATAAATTTTTGTAACAGTTCAGCTAACCCATTGAACTGTTACGTATCCAGCCATTGGAAATCGCTTCGCGATGGGCT
>CBCOYO010000229.1:0-2674 GCA_965114465.1 uncultured Lachnospiraceae bacterium | reverse complement strand
TAACGAAAATCAAGATAACAATGAATTTTTTAATAATACAAAATATAATGGCAGAGATTCTCATAGTGAATTGTCTGATATTGATTTATTAAATAAAGAATCATTTGCTCAAAATAAATACTATGAAGCATTGCATAGTGGTGGGGTATTAGAAGAGCGTTTGTATTATGAAGAAACCGATCACGAGGAACACGAAAAAGAAGAATTGCCGATGGATAATTTTTACAGTCAAGAAAGATCAGATAAAGAATATGTGAACGAGGAATCGTCTAATAAGAAAACCCCCGACTTGAATTGATACTATGAAAGTCGGATAACGGCATAAGCGGGATACCAGTAACGGGAGGAAATAAATAATGACGTATCGGCAGTTATATCAATATGGCGTTCAGCAGCTTGTAGAATCGCAGATTGCAGAAGCAGAATTGGAAGCCCGTCTTTTGTTGGAATATATTTGCCGCACAGATAGGAATACACTGTTGGTGCATGGAGATAGTCTGCGCAGTGACTTTGAGGAACAGTCGTATAAAATGGCAGTTACACAGCGGGCATCGCATATTCCATTGCAGTATATTACGGGAGAGCAGGAGTTTATGGGACTGTCTTTTCGGGTAAATAAGAATGTATTAATTCCCAGACAGGATACAGAAACGTTGGTTGAGGAAGCGATGTGCCATTTAGGAGATGGTATGCGTATTCTTGATTTGTGTACGGGCAGCGGCTGTATTTTGTTAAGCTTGTTAAAGTACAGTAATGAGTGTGAGGGTATTGGCGTGGATATTTCGCCTAAAGCATTGGAGGTTGCGCGGGAAAATGCGGCGCGGCTGGGATTGGACGCGGTTTTTTTAGAGGGAGATTTGTTTGCACCTTTGGCAGATTTTCAGTCGGATAAGACGACGGATCGGCTTTTTGATATGATTATATCGAATCCGCCGTATATTGAAACGGCAGTGATTGATACATTAATGCCAGAAGTACGGGATTATGAACCGCGAATTGCACTTGATGGTACAGCGGACGGTTTGTTTTTCTATCGAGAAATAATCCGTCAAGCAGCAGTATATATGCATATCGGAGCATGGATTCTTTTTGAAATAGGCTGTAATCAAGGAGAAGCAGTGCAGGCGCTTTTGGAACAGAATGGATTTTGTGAGGTTTCTGTTATAAAGGATTATGCTGGATTAGATAGAGTGGTGTGCGGGGTGCGCGGCGAGTAAGGAACTTTATTTATAGGGAAAAAAGCCGTTTTCCGCTGATTTTGTAATAGTGTAGGGAGGAATTGGAATGTTTGATAAATTAGAAGCTTTAATTGCCCGCTTTGAGGAAATTATGAATGAGTTGAACGAACCGACTGTAACCGAAAATCAGAAGCGTTTTCGGGCACTTATGAAAGAACAAAGTGATTTAACGCCGATTATTGAGGCATATAAAGAATATAAGAAATGTAATGAAACGGTGGAAGATTCTCTTGCAATGTTGGAATCAGAGAATGACGAGGAAATGCGCGAAATGCTGAAAGAAGAATTAAACGATTCCAGAAAGCGTATTGAGGAGTTAGAAAAGGAATTGAAAATTCTTCTGCTGCCCAAAGACCCCAACGATGATAAAAATGTTATTGTGGAAATTCGCGCAGGTGCTGGCGGAGATGAAGCAGCGTTGTTTGCCGCAGAAATATATAGAATGTACGTTCACTATGCTGAAAGTCACCGCTGGAAAGTGGAGTTGTTAAATGTGGATGAAATCGGTATTGGCGGCATGAAAGAAGTTAGTTTTATGATTAACGGACAAGGTGCATATTCTTATATGAAATATGAGTCCGGTGTGCATCGTGTGCAGCGTGTCCCAGAAACCGAGTCTGGCGGGCGCATTCATACTTCAACGATTAGCGTTGCGGTAATGCCGGAAGTAGAGGATGATGTGGATATTGTTATTGATGAAAAGGATATCCGCATTGATGTAATGCGAGCTTCCGGAAACGGCGGTCAATGCGTAAATACAACGGATTCGGCGGTGCGATTAACACATTATCCCACGGGGATTGTTGTATACAGCCAGACAGAGAAATCTCAATTGCAAAATAAAACAAAGGCATTTGCGCTGCTGCGTGCGAAATTGTATGATATAAAAATGCAGGAGCAGCACGACGCTGAAGCGGAACTGCGTAGAAGCCAAATTGGTACAGGAGATCGTTCGGAGAAAATCAGAACCTATAATTTCCCGCAAGGACGTGTAACAGATCATCGGATTAATTTGACATTGTATAAATTGGATAAGGTAATGAATGGGGATATTCAAGAAATTATTGAAGCGTGCGTGGCTGCCGACCAAGCTATCCGCCTAAGCCGCTTAAATCAGGAGGGCTGAAACCCTTGATTTCAGGGCATTCTTGGGAAATATCAGCAAAATAAAACAGAGGAAAAAGACGGATTTTATCTAAAAAATAAGAGCCGTCTTTTTTATGCACACGCCGATGCAGAGGAAATATGTCACCAAGGTGACACATCGGCGGCGCGCGATATTCGATAGCCTGAAATCGAAACACTAATAGCCCCAAATTTTGGGGATATACACTCTGACAGCCCTCATTTCGGGGGGATAAATACCCTGACAGCTCCTGTCTTTTATGGGGAGGATTATTGGCTGTTACTTTTCACACCCACGCCAAAGTAGTGGG
>CBCOYO010000228.1:2326-2734 GCA_965114465.1 uncultured Lachnospiraceae bacterium | reverse complement strand
TTTCCAATGGCTGGATACGTAACAGTTCAATGGGTTATCTGAACTGTTACAAGATTTTTTCCTTCCAACCTCTTAGCTTCCATATAGTGAATTGACCACTCGTTTCTACGTATACTTGTTTCATTCCATTTTCTCTCATCTGCATCATAACACATCACTCCTTCCAAAATTACACGCAAAAAAATCCCAAAAAGCACGATTCTATGCTTATGGGATTTATAAAAAATATATTATGCATAAAAATCGCAGTATAAAATGATACCACGACAAACACACCTTATTAATATACAGTTCTCGAGGTAATCATATGCCTTATAAAGTTGTCTAAAATATTATTGTTATACACTTTCAACATAAAAATTACCTCCATTTCTTTTTTTACAACTTTGCATTCTTTTCCGTTTTCTC
>CBCOYO010000228.1:0-2316 GCA_965114465.1 uncultured Lachnospiraceae bacterium | reverse complement strand
AAATCTAAGAATATGTCAATATATTTTAATAAAGCAAAACCTACTTCCCCCGCAGACTTCCCCGCACAAATCCTTTGCGTGTAAATGCCAGTGCCGCCACACTCACCGCCGTATATACAATTACTACCATTGCCAGATATGATATCACAAAATTCCCCACAGTGTAGCTTACAAATGACCCTAGCATTTCTTTTACAGCGATCGCTCTCACTGGAAAAAGATAATTCACATGATTCCACAGACCGCTTTCCTTGCTCATTGGAAAAAACGCCGGTGCTATCATAATTGTTACGCCGATCACAAGCACCGCAAGAGAAGATCGCAATCCAGCAGAACAGCAAAGCAAGAACAAGGCAATTGTAATACTAATCAATAAAATTATTACAAAAGTAAGAATGCATACCTGTGCCGCATTCAGAGAATATGGAATAACGCTATTCCAAAGCTGCACCGGCAAATCTGCGCCTTGAAAACCCAAAAGCAGCCCAATTGCACCGACAGCCAGTAAATTGCCAAGTGTCAAATATCCCACCGTAAAAAGTACAGAAACCAGAATCTTTGAATAAACCAGCCGATTTTTTCCGAATTTCGTTGTTAAAAGCAGTGCCGCCGCGCCCGATTCATACTCCGACGCAAATACAGGACTTACACATATAATAATTACAAATACCAAATAAAAGCCAATATTAATAATATCCCACATAGTACTCATTTCACGTTTACTGCCCCAGCGAAATGGAACTTCTACATTTTCCGCTTTCTGTATCCAGTATTGCTTTTCCGCCTCCTTATAATTTCCAAACGAAAAATCCATATTTAAGTAGTCCCTAATTTTTGTCATACGCTGGTTATAAAACTGTGCCCTCTTTGAGAGATCGATTGCGTTTAGAGCGTTCCTATCAATAATTTCTTCCTGCATATCGGTATAATTTTTTGCGATAAAATAGAAGATATCCCCCAGCGGACGAATCACTTCCATATAGGCTTCGTCACTCTCCAAGTCCAATTGATAACTTTGAATTTTTTGCACCAACTGCGTAATATATTCGTCTGTAATGATTTCCGTCTGCTGCTCCGCCTGTTCTCTACTGCGCGAAAAACTTTCTATTCCTTCTATATAAGTATCTGTCGTTTTATCATAAAACCTCTCCTGCGTAATATAACTAAACATACAGACCGCAATTAAAACATATCCCGAAATCATTGCGATTATATTTAATTTACGCCCAAATATCTTTTTCCACTCAAACCAAATCATAAAAACATCCTCCGAACTTGAAATATTTGTTTTCTACAAATCCTATTACTTCTATTATTAGACTGTAAAACAATTTCCTGTTTTCTACAAATCCTATTACTTCTATTATTAGAATGTAAAACAATTTCCGTTTTCTACAAATCCTATTACTTCTATTGAAAATAAAATAAATACAATTTTTCAAGATTAAACGGTTCTTCTTTGCTAGGGTTTGCGACTGCGAGATAGTGCTCTTTTAATGATTCCAATGTTCCCTGTGCAATAAACTGTCCCTGTTTCATTAGAAAAATCCAGTCTGCGATCTCCTCAATATCCGATACAATATGCGTGGACAGCACTACAATCCGTTCCCTGCCTAAATCTGCAATCATATTGCGGAAACGCACACGTTCTTTGGGGTCAAGTCCGGCTGTCGGTTCATCTAATATCAAGATTTTCGGATTATTTAACAATGCCTGCGCAATTCCCAGCCGCTGGCGCATCCCACCGGAAAACGTCTTAATTTTCTGCCGTGCCTGCTCGTCTAATCCCACTTTTTTCAAAAGATAGTGGCTATGCTGTCTTGCATAGCTTCGGCTTAATCCCTTTAATGACGCAATATACAGCATAAATTCCATCGCCGTAAAATTGGGATAATATCCAAATTCCTGCGGCAAATATCCCAAAATACCCCGATAATCACCGCCCATTGCACCGATATCCATGCCATCAACACGTATTTCCCCGCTGCTAATCTCCAAAATACCGCAAATCATACGCATTAGCGTCGTCTTTCCCGCGCCATTCGCCCCCAGAAGCCCATACACCCCCTCCTGCAATTTCGCACTTAAACGATCGACCGCAATTTTATTTTTATACTGTTTTGTTACTCTATCTAATATCAATTCCATTTTTATACCCCCTGCATACCCTGTGTGCAATTCAGCCTTGCTGTATTGTATATTGAACAGTGAAAAGATTTGCCGTTTCGCTGCGCCAGCCGCACGCCGAAAGGATGCACCTCAATGTAACAGTTCAGATAACCCATTGAACTGTTACGTATCCAGCCATTGGAAATC
>CBCOYO010000227.1:0-2737 GCA_965114465.1 uncultured Lachnospiraceae bacterium | reverse complement strand
CGGTTTTACGGGCTTTACGCCAGTGCAGAATCAGGTAATTCAGGGATTAATGGAACTGGCGCAGCAGGTGATTATTACCATTACAATGGATGCACGGGAAAATCCGTATGTTATGGACAGCGAGCAGAAATTGTTTCATCTTAGCAAAAAAACAATTCATGACCTGGATAAATTATGCAAAGAGGCGAATGTAAAACGCGAAAAAGATGAATTGATACAAGTAGAAAACGTATACCGCTATCGTGATAATCCTTATCTTGCGCACCTTGAGCGCGAATTATTCCGGATTCCCTACCACGTATTTGATGAGAAAGACTATAATACGATCAAAAATAGTATAACGATTCAAGACAGTATTTCTATTTTCGAAGCGTCTAACCCCAAAGAGGAACTGCGCCAAGTATGTTTAAAAATTAGAGAACTTGTGCGCCAAGAGAAATACTGTTATCGAGATATTGCTGTAATTACAGGGGATTTAGAGCGCTACGGATTTCTGGCAAAAGAGGAATTTGCACAGTTTTCTATTCCCTTCTTCTTGGATCAAACCAATAAGCTGGTGTTAAACCCGTTTATTGAGTTTATTCGCAGTGCGCTGCTTATTATAATACAAGAATATTCCTATGAGGCGGTATTTCATTTTCTGCGATGCGGGCTTTCAGGAGTTACGCCGGAGGAGGCGGATTTGCTGGAAAATTATTGCTTGACGTTTGGCATTCGCGGAAGAAAAGCATGGAATACTAGTTTTACAAGGCGGCGAAACAGGCAGGCAGAAGAAGCCGAAGAACTTGGAAAATTAAATGCATTGCGGGAAAAAATTGTGGGGATGCTGGAGCCGTTAATGATAAAAAAGGCGACAGGAAGTGCATTGGTACAGGCAGTTTATGCATTTATTGTAAATGCAGAAATTGAGCAGAAGTTGGAAGAATATGAACAATTGTTTATAGATGAAAACGATTTGGTTAAAGCGAAGGAATATGCGCAGATTTACCGTCTTGTGATGGAGCTTTTGGAGCAGATTGATGCGCTGCTTGGTGATGAGGAACTGACGATAAAGGAATTTGCTGATATTTTGGATGCGGGTTTTCATGAAATGAAAGTTGGCACAATTCCGCAGAGCGTTGATAAGGTAGTTATTGGTGATATTGAGCGAACGCGTCTTTGTGAGATAAAAGCACTGTTTTTTATTGGGATAAATGACGGCATTATCCCCAAAGGTGGTGGAACGGGTGGTATTATTTCTGATATTGATCGTGAGTTTTTGCAGGCATCAGAGTTTGAACTTGCGCCCACACCAAGGCAGCAGATGTATATACAGCGATTGTATTTATATATGATTATGACAAAGCCGACAAAGCGACTAGTGCTTTCCTATGCCAAAGTAGACAACGAGGGAAAAAGTATTCGCCCTGCCTATCTTATTGCAATGGTGACAAAGCTGTTTCCCAAACTTGAGATTGAAAGACCGCAGCTTCGCCCAATTGTGGAGCAGATAGACTCGCCTGCGGATGGTTTGTCGTATCTGGTAGATTTTATGCGGCAGTATGCGGCAGATGAGATTGGGGAGGAACGTCAGTTATTTTTTACACTTTATGACGCATATGTCAGAAATCAGGAGTATGCGCCAATAATAGAGCAGATGAAGCGTGCTGCCTTTTTTTATCTAAAAAATACCAGCAGCCGTCTGCCAAAAGAACTTGCACAGTTTCTCTATGGTCAGGTGCTGAAAAACAGTGTAAGCCGTCTGGAAAAATTTGCTTCCTGCGCCTATGCACATTTTCTCCAATATGGTTTAAAATTGGACGAACGTGATAAATATGGTTTTGAAAGCGTGGATATGGGAAATGTGTTCCATGCTGTTTTGGAGGGCTTTTCAGATAAACTTGCGGAGGCAGGCTATACGTGGTTTGATTTTCCTAAGGAATTAGGGGAGCGGCTGGTAGGCGAGTGCTTGGAAAGCTATGCGGCATCTTATGGGGAAACGGTGCTTTATAGCAGCAAGCGCAACGAATATATGATTACGCGTATGCACCGCATATTAAACCGTACGATTCAGACCTTGCAGTATCAACTGAAACATGGTGCTTTTACACCAGAGAATTTTGAAATGTCTTTTCAGACAACTTCTGATTTGAATGCAGTGAATATTTCACTGTCCGATGAAGAAAAAGTACAGCTTGTCGGGCGGATTGATCGTGTGGATACCTGCCGCAAGGAGGATAAACTGTATGTGAAGGTGATTGATTATAAATCTGGAAATCGCAAGTTTAATCTGGCGGCGCTTTACTATGGTTTGCAGTTACAGTTGGTGGTCTATATGAATGCTGCAATGGAGGTGCAAAGTCGCCAAAATCCTGATAAGCGCGTAATTCCGGCAGCAATGCTCTACTACCATGTAAACGATCCCATGACAGAAACCGAAAAGGGAAAACCCGATGAGCAGGAGATTGAGGATGCAATATTGGAAGAACTGCGTATGACTGGTATTGTAAGTGATGACGAGGAAATAATCGAACTTCTTGACAATGATTTTGAAATGAAATCAAAAATTATCCCTGTAGCGCGGAAAAAGGACGGAAGTTTTACACAGGCATCGTCTGTGCTTTCTGACCAAGATTTTAAGACGGTTTCCCATTTTGTAAACCATAAGATCAAAGAATTAGGAAATGCGATTCTTGACGGAGAAATTTCGTTAAGCCCCTATGAACAAAACAGCCCCAAAGGAACTGCGACGGGCAGC
>CBCOYO010000226.1:0-2794 GCA_965114465.1 uncultured Lachnospiraceae bacterium | reverse complement strand
GCCTTTTTCCCCTTCAAACGGTAATACTTGTCCGCTTAAATATGCCTGCGCCGCTGTATTATCCCCCTGATACAATTCCATTGTATTCTTTGCCTCCTCCCTATTTAGCGCAAGTGCTAAGGCATGGGATGGTTCAAAACGGTTTTTCTTTAATGTACCCAGATGCAAGCCTAAACGCAGCACTTTTAACTGCTTTATAGAGGGCATATCCGGCGGCATTAAATAAAGCTGATCCCCGAATCGCAGCAGGCAGTCATCTCTGCCTTCCGTCAAATCAAGGTTCAAGCTTTCCTCCTGAAACGCCAAAAATTCCTTCACTTCTTTTGCCTTAATTCCCTTTTGTATGCCTTTTGGCGGAAATCCTTGGATACTCGATACCGCCTCACCCGCTTTTTGCAGCACAGCAAGAAAATGTCCTTCTCCTTCTACTAAATGCGGAAATAAATGGATAGTATGCTCTAACGATGCCCTACATTGTGGTTCGAATTGTTGTGTTAATCCACTGTCTTGAATCCACGCCCATTGAGGGTTTCCTGCCACCATACCAGAATACAATGGTACTGCAAGTACCTGATAATCCGGATGGCGCATTAAAAAACGAGCAATGCTCCCTTCATTTTCCTCCGGCGCAAAAGTACATGTAGAATATACCAGGCGCCCTCCTGAACGCAGCATTCTATCTGCGCAATCTAGTATTTCGTCCTGTCTTTCTGCACATAACTGAATATTTTCTAAGTTCCATTCCGCAACAGCCTCCTGATTTTTACGGAACATTCCCTCACCAGAACAGGGCGCATCCACTAATACACGGTCAAAATATCCGCCGAATACTTCCGCTAACCGTTGCGGTGTTTCATTGGTGACAAGTGCATTGCGAATCCCCATACGCTCGATATTTTCCGATAAAATTTTTGCCCTCGCTGGATGAATTTCATTGCATACCAAAATACCCTGATTCTGCATATAGCACGCAGTCTGCGTCGATTTTCCTCCAGGCGCTGCGCATAGATCAAGAACTCTTTCCCGTGGTTTTGCTTCCAAATACGCCGCTGGTACCATTGCGCTTGGTTCCTGAATATAATAAACGCCCGCTTCATGCAGCGGGTGCTTTCCAACGCGGACAACGCTTTGTTGTTTCGAATAATAAAATCCATTTTCTTCCCATGCCACTTCCCGCAATCCGGAAAATACTGCTTTATCCAGAAACTGCTCTCTCGTTCCCTTCAGCGTATTCATTCGTAGTGCGCTGTGGCTAGTTGTTTCATAACTGCGTATGAAAGCAGGATACGCTTCCCCTAGCATATCCTGCATCCTGCTTTTAAATTCCTCTGGCAATATCATATCAAATTCCTCGCTATCGTATCGCAGTATCGCCGTAACAGTTCAGATAACCCATTGAACTGTTACGTATCCAGCCATTGGAAATCGCTTCGCGATGGGCTGGATACCTCCAACCACTACATTTTATTACGTGGCTGTCGCATTAAGACAAACGGATACAAGATAGTCTAACACTGTGCTAAGATTTATACCATATCTGGTATTATCAAGCTTATTGCGACAGCCCCTACCTGAACCGTTACGTATCGCCAACTAATTATCGTCTATATGTATTAGTTCAACCTTGACAAACTATAACTGCTTTACAGTACAAGCCCTTTATCCTCCTCGCATCCAAGCAAAATATTCATACACTGAATTGCTGCGCCGGACGCGCCTTTGCCTAAATTGTCAAAACGTGTACTTACCAGCAGCCGTTCCTCATTACCAGTAATATAAATCTCAATACCATCCCAGCCAGAGCAGGCATTTCCAGCAAGAAATCCGTTATACTCTGCCTCTTTTCCAAAAGGCATTACCTTAATAAACTTTTCTCCAGCATAATAGTCTTGGAAAAAGGCATGGACTTTCTCTGGTGTAGGATTTCCGATTAGCATATCCGTATAAAAAGGCGTTGTTAACAGCATTCCACTGTAATAATCGCATATAATCGGCGAAAATAAAGGTATTTTATCGAGTCCTGTGATTTTCTGCATTTCTTTTAAATGCTTATGTTTTTGTGTCAAGGCATATTCCCGCGGTGCATCCAATTCTTTATCACGCTCCTGTGCCTCATAAACGGCAATTGTTTTCTTTCCTGCCCCACTGTAGCCAGATATTGCAAATGCCGATACCGGATAATTCTTAGATAGAATGCCGCCTGCTACTAATGGATAAATAATTGTAATAAATCCTGTTGCATAACAACCTGGAACTGCAATCCGCTTCCCTGTTTTTATTGCGTTTCGGTGCTTATCGGAAAGTTCCGGATAGCCATATGCCCATCCCTCCTTGGTGCGATGCGCCGTCGAAGTATCAATAATAATAACATTTTCATTTTCAACCATCGCAACGGCTTCCTGCGCCGCTGCATCCGGCAGGCATAAGAATGTAATATCCGACGCATTTATATATTTCTTGACCTCATCGGGATTTTTGCGCTGTTCGGAAGGAATTTTTAATAGTTCGATATCATCTCGTCCTACAAAACGTTCGAAAATCCGAAGCCCCGTTGTTCCCTCACTACCATCAATAAATACCTTTTTCATAGTGTATGTTTATCCTCCATTTCTGCTGTGCTTGTCTTTCGTTTTCTATCATATGACGAATAGGGGAAAAAGTCAATATTACTAAACTCATTTGAAAATAATGTATTTTGGTTACTTTTCACACCCACGCCAAAGTAGTGGGAATCATGCCCCAAAATGCTAAAAGCTTTTGCTTTTTTACTTTAGCATTTTGTGTGCATCAATTG
>CBCOYO010000225.1:0-2800 GCA_965114465.1 uncultured Lachnospiraceae bacterium | reverse complement strand
AAAGTAGTGGGAATTATGCGCCAAAATGCTAAAAGCTTTCGCTTTTTTACTTTAGTGTTTTGTGTGCATCAATTGTAACGCAAAATAGCAGTAATTTTTCCGCGAATTGCTTGATTGATAAGGACTATGACAATTTAATTTATAAAATTTGAAAATTTAGATACCGTTTTAAGGACTTCTTAATAATTTCTATGCTACACTTCTTTTATCCTAGGTAAGGGCTTTATCCCAAGAAAAATTTTTTTCAAGAAATATTATTATTTCAAGAAATATCATTATCTTAAAAAATACCATTTAAGAAACCACGCAGGGAGGTATGAAAGTGTTTTTCCACATATTAAAGAAAGACTTAAAACGAAAGAAAACAATGAATCTAATACTATTGCTGTTTATTATATTGGCGTCTATGTTTTTGGCCAGCAGTGTAAACAGCTTGGTTGCGGTAAATGGTGCAGTAGAGCACTTTATGAAAATATCCAAAGTGCCGGATTTTTTTGCAATTACAATGCAGGATGGGAAAGAAGATGCAATCGGCGATTATTTGCAGGACAATCCCTATTTGTTAGAATATGCCTATCTGGATGCCTACAGTATAGGCGGCGATCAGATTACAATTGCGCAGTCCGCACAATATCCCGACGGCGGGGGCTATGAGCAGAGCCATGTGCTTTATTTAAGCACTGTGCCAGAGAATTTTATGAAAGTATTTGATTTGGAGGGGAATACGCTGCACTTGCAGACGGGAGAAATTGCCCTGCATAAAATAGAAGCGGAAATAAATCATCTTGCAATTGGGGATTCTGTAAAGATTCGGGTTGGCAGCGTGGAGCAGGAGTTTCGTGTCGCAGCGATATTGAAAGATGCCGTATTTGGCAGCTCAATGATGGGAATGAAACGCCATGTTATCAGTCAGGAGGACTTTGAAAAATATCAAGATCAGGGAGATATTGTGTTTAGCAGAATCCACTGTGTGCAGTATCAAGATGAGGAGGCATTTCGGGAGGCATGGAAAAAGCAGAATTTCAGCGTGATTTTTAACGGCAATTGGAATTTAATAAAAACCTGCTATATTTTGGATATGCTGATAGCGGCGGTTTTTATTGTGGTCAGTGTCTGCCTGATTTTAATTGCTTTTTTGGTGCTGCGGTTTACGATAGTCTTTACGCTGCAGGAGGACTACAAGGAAATTGGGATAATGAAAGCCATTGGAGTTCCTGAAAGGGGAATTAAGGGGATTTATTTGGTGAAATATTTTGCAATTTCTCTTATCGGTGCTGCATTGGGATTTCTCCTTAGTTTTCCGTTTGGAAATATGCTTTTAAAGCAGGCGATTGTCAATATTATAGTGGAGAAAGCAGACCAGAATTATATGATAAATGTCGTCTGTGCGGCTGCCGTTGTTGTGATTGTGCTGGTGTTCTGCTATGGCAGCACCAGTAAATTAAAAAAGTTTTCCGCACTGGATGCTATCCGCAGCGGATCTAACGGGGAACGCTACCAAGCCAAAAACCACATAAAGCTTTCCAAACAAATCTGGATGCAGCCCTGTTATTATATGGCAGTAAATGATATTTTTAGTAGTTTGAAACGGTTTGCGGTTCTTGGCATTACGTTTGCAATCGGAACAATGCTGATACAGCTTCCTTACAGCGTTATCAGTACCTTACGTGACGACAATGTTGTTAGTTTATTTAGTGGCGCATCGTCGGATGCCTATGTGGATAACGGGAAATTTGCCGCTTATATTGAACAGGAAAGCATTGCGCCGTTGATGCAGGATTTAACGGCAATCGAAGAAATTCTGGCAGAACATCAAATCAGCGCGAAGACAGGAGCAGATATTATTTATGTAATGCCTTGCTATGCCGAAGATCCAGAAGATACATATATGTACAATACACTTCAGGCAGTAGGTTCTTGGGAGCGCCGTTATGCTTTCCTGGAGGGCAGAGAGCCAGAATTGGAGAATGAAATAATGATTACGGATAAAACGGCGAAGGAAATGGGCGTAAGCATTGGCGATAGCATTTATTTTAAAAGAAAGGATTCTACGCAGGAGTTCGTGATTACAGGCATTTATCAAAGTATGCTCAATATGGGAAACGGTTTTCGGGTAAGCAGGCGTGCCGATATGGATTATGCATATGCTTTTTCGCTGTTCTGCCTTCAGATAGAAATTGAAGATATGGACAGCAACGAAGCCTGTGAACGGTTAAAGGAAATTTTTCCCAACGATAAAATCCGTACTTCCGCAGAATTTATTGATTCTATGACGGGAAGCATGATGACACAGTTGGATGTAATGATGGCATTTATTATTGCGATTGTGCTGATTATTAACAGTTTGATTACCGTGCTTATGATGAAAACGATTATGACAAAGGAACATGGGGATATTGCATTGCTCAAAAGCATCGGTTTTCGTAATGTTGCGATTCAAAAATGGCAGAGCGCACGGATTTTTATTATATTGCTATTGGCGATTATGGCAGGAACTATTTTGTCCAATCTATTTGCACCATATATTATCGGGCCGCTTTTCTCTATAATGGGCGCAAGCAAGATTACTTTGGAAATTAATCCAATCAATGCATATTTTATCTATCCATTGATGCTTTTAATAGTGACAGGTGTATCCGCAGTGCTGTGCTCTACAGGAATCCACAAAGTCGATTTAAAAGAAGTAAATAGTATGGAGTAAAAAATTGATTAACGTTTGTTAGCAAAACGTAACAGTTCAGATACTCCATTGAACTGTTACGTATCCAGCCATTGGAAATCGCTTCGCGATGGGCTGGAT
>CBCOYO010000224.1:0-2812 GCA_965114465.1 uncultured Lachnospiraceae bacterium | reverse complement strand
CAATTACGCTGCCACTGACAACGCGTGATTTCGGCAAAACGGTTCGTAAGCGATCCAGCGTTTCCTCCGTTGTAATATATTTTTCATGAATATACTGCAAAAAGCCGCTATATAAAATATGTAAATCCCTTAACTTATATGCAAGCGCGCCCCTTTTTGCGGCAAATGTGCAAAGCTGTTCCACCTCGTTCACGCCCAATCCATACTGCATAAACTCCGATATCGCAGATTTCACTTCATGAATATAGCCCAGCTTCTTAATATTCTGCTTCATAACGCTTAATTCATCTGCAAGATTTGCGGCGACACGACGCAGCACAAGGCTTTTCCCCGTGTCATCCAACACGGGCTTATCGTTTCCGCCTACCTCTTCAAAAATCCTGTGGGAAAGCCGCCCAAAACTTAACACATCAATATTCATAATTCCTTTGCGCGGGTGGCGCTTTACCATTTCAAGCTGTGTCTGCATCGTAAACTGATCTGGTACTACTACCAGATAATTGGTGTGAGGATTTCTTTGCGATTCTTGAATAACATATTCGTACACAGCATGACTTTTCCCTGAACCAGACGCCCCGATATAAAACTTTAAGCCCATTGATTATTTCCTTTCTTTTATCCTTACTATTTCTTATAAATCTTATAAATATCAAATTCATTATGCTCAATTCCATAATGTCCCATCCGTTCCATTTGCAGCCCATTGGCTTCCAGTATGGCAGGATCTACATCAGGATTCCACTCGGTATCTAACACCCACACAGTCCGAAAGTCCCTTGAAAAGTCAAAATCCGGCAGATAGACCAACTGCTCCTCTGGAAAATAACATTTATAAATAAATCCAAAAATATCCCAATTGTATACAATAAAGTCCTCCTCCTGTAGATTTTCGGCAAAAAATGCTTCTGTCTGCGGCACATAGGTGCTGCGGTACTCCTGATAAAAACATTCTTTGTACTGCCCTGCTCCTACCAGCAGAAGGAAAGCACTGATTAGAGCAAGAATCCAACGCTTTGCATTGTGCATAGAAATCCCAAAGAACAGTGCCAACAGCCCCATCGACGGAAATACATATTGATCACGGTAAATTGGTGTTTTTATGCAAGAAATCACTACGCCCAAAATCATCGTTATTGTCGGCACTAGCATACAAAGCAGCGCAAAAATATCAAACTCGTCATGATATTTTGCAATCTTTATTGTGTTGTATGTGCTTGCGCCTTTTAAAATCACAAGGAAAAGAAACACCACGCCCGGCACAATCGTTAAGTCAAATGTCCATATAAAATACTTCCATACCGTTTCTGCTGTAATCTCTGGTATCCAGTATCCTTTCTGCACCGCTGTCACCTGCTTTATAAAAAACGGCATCCAAGGCGCATACATTACAAGCATCCCCACAGCCGCCGCGCACCATAATATCAGCCGCCCTTTCCGCCAAGCCCGCATTTCCGCAATATATGACCAATAATTGCGATTATCAGTGCCGTCCATTGCTTCGCTGTTTGTGTATGCATCCTCTGCTTGTTCCTCCTCCATCTCATTATTCTTAGGATTTTCGCTTCTGTCATTTTTTCTCCTGCCTAAAGTGCGGATTTTCCACTCCTCCGCCGTAGGTATTAATATCGCAAGCAGCAAGAATCCCACAATAATAATCACAGAAACAAATGCAAAATAATGCGTATACGCTGCTGCTGTTCCGCTAACTGCCATAATTGCAAAATCTTTTTTCTCTCCCTCCGCAAATGCCAAATAGGCATAAACGCCGCAGACAGTTACGCACAGCAGCGCAAGCGAATACATCCGCACCTGAACAGCAAACTCCATGGAACACGGAACACACGTAATAAATAATAGAAACAACAGCGAAACCATATCCCCAAATTTCTTACGCATTACAGTTGCTCCAAATACCAAAACCGCCGTCATCGGTATAATTACAGCCGCCTTCTGCACAATTAAAGCATCACCAAACACTGTATAAAAAATCTTTGCATACAGATAATAAAGCGGTGGATGCACGTCCTTTGCTGTGCCGGTAATAATCCCCTTTACATTTTCATGCAGCAATTCCAGTGTAAATGCTTCGTCTGTCCAAATATTATGATTAAACAAAAGAGAGATATACAGCCCCGTAAACAAAGCGACAATTCCCCAGATACATATTGTAAATCTTTTATTGTTATATTTTGTCATCTCATATCCTCCCAGATTGTTTCTTATAATATTATTTTAAATATTATTATGCAAATGCTATCATAGAAATAAACAATTCAAGATGCATTCGTTATTTCCTACAATACCTTAATATGTTTTCACTATATATACTGCTTAACAGTTAAAATTTCTAAGTAACCTGACTACATAGTGCCAGCCATATACGTTTAACCAGTGCAGTATGGTAAATTCTGGTATTATGTAGTATAAATGGATTCACCCTCACATTTATAAATAATTTCCAAATATTAGATATATATTACCACATTTGATATATTTTTACACTACTATTTTTCTCTTATCCTTTAACCATATGTAACAGCAGGTAACAGTTCAGATAACCCATTGAACGGTTACGTATCCAGCCATTGGAAATCGCTTCGCGATGGGCTGGATACCTCCAACCACTACATTTTATTACGAGGCCGTCGCATTAAAACAAAATGATACAAAATATTCTAACTCTGTGCTAAGATTTATACCATATCTAGTAGCATCAAAGCTTATTGCGACAGCCCTTACCTGAACTGTTACACGCTAAACGTTACAATTCACACCAACGCCAGATTTTGCACCAATTTACGAACATTCGGTG
>CBCOYO010000223.1:0-2836 GCA_965114465.1 uncultured Lachnospiraceae bacterium | reverse complement strand
CGATTTCCAATGGCTGGATACGTAACAGTTCAATGGGTTATCTGAACTGTTACCAGAAATATGTGTGTAAATGCATACAGATGGGAGAAAAATATGCATACAAAACGAATTATTCCATGCCTTGATGTCAATGGCGGCCGTTTGGTAAAGGGTGTAAATTTTGTGAACTTAATTGATGCAGGTGATCCGGTGGAAATTGCTGCGGCATATGATGCTGCTGGTGCAGATGAAGTGGTATTTTTGGATATTACAGCTTCTTCAGATAATCGTGCGACGAAGGTGGATATGGTGCGCAGGGTAGCAGAAAAGGTATTTATTCCGTTTACGGTAGGCGGCGGCATTCGCACTGTCGAGGATTTCAAAGCGATTCTGCGGGAAGGCGCTGATAAAGTTGCTGTAAACAGCGCGGCGATTATGAATCCGAATTTAATTCGTGAAGCCGCAGATAAATTTGGCAGCCAGTGCGTAGTGGTTGCAATTGACGCAAAGCGCAGGGCAGACGGATCGGGCTGGAATATTTATAAAAATGGCGGTCGTGTCGATATGGGAATTGATGCAGTAGAATGGGCGATAAAAGCGAATCAATTGGGTGCAGGGGAATTATTGCTGACAAGCATGGACTGCGATGGAACCAAAAACGGATATGACATTGAATTGACAAGACTTGTTTCAGAAAATGTTTCCATTCCAGTGATTGCTTCTGGTGGCGCTGGCACATTAGAACATTTTTACAGTGTTTTGGAATTGGGGAAGGCAGATGCAGCGTTGGCGGCTTCGCTTTTCCATTTTAAGGAGCTGGAAATTTGTGAAGTAAAGGAGTATCTTAGTAGTAGGGGAATCCCTGTAAGAGAATCCTAGTAGTGAAAACTTGACAGGTAATTTTGAAAGAAAACTTTGATAGGGAAACTTTAGAAAACAATTTTTAATAAGCAATTTTTGATAGCTCGCTTAATAGGGAGAATTTTAAAAAGAATTTATACTATATAACGCCAGAATTTACCGTACTGTACTGGTTAAACGTATATGGTGGGCGTTATGTAGTCAGGTTACTCAGAAAATTTAACTGTTAAGCAGTATGGGATAATATATGCAGTGATAATTGCTGCTGTATATGTGATATAATAAGAGAGGAGAATTAAGTTATGGCAATGATAGAAAATGATTGGTTAGATGCAATAAACGACGAGTTTCATAAGCCATATTATAAGGAACTGTTTACTTTTGTTAAAGATGAATACAGCAAGACGGTGATTTTTCCGCCGGCGGATGATATTTTTAATGCATTTCATTTTACACCATTGAGTAAAGTAAAAGTGCTTCTGCTGGGACAGGATCCATATCATAATGTAAATCAGGCGCATGGGTTGAGTTTCTCAGTGCTGCCATCACAGCCGGAAATCCCCCCTTCTTTGCAAAATATATATAAAGAATTGCAAGATGACTTAGGCTGTTACATACCTAATAATGGTTTTTTGAAAAAGTGGGCAGATCAAGGTGTACTTTTATTAAATACCGTTCTAACGGTGCGTGCACACCAACCCAATTCCCATAAAGGACACGGCTGGGAACAGTTTACAGATGCAGTGATTCAGGCAGTGAATGCGCAGGATCGCCCGATTGTATACTTTTTGTGGGGAAAGCCGGCACAGAGCAAAGCATCCATGTTGACAAATCCCAAACACTTGATATTAAAAGCACCACATCCAAGTCCACTGTCGGCATTCCGTGGATTTTTCGGATGTAAGCATTTTAGTCAGGCGAATACGTTTTTGCAGGAAAATGGTGTCGATCCAATTGACTGGCAGATTGAAAATATTGAATAGTTTTAGAAAGGATTATGGTTGTAAGAATGTTGGCGAAAAAGGGAACAATAATAAAGGTACTCAAAGAAGTATTTGAGTGGTCAAAAGTGGTATTCTGCGCTTTGGCCATTTCCCTGCTGATTAAGAATACAGTGGCGGCAAGCGCAGTAGTTCCGACAGGCTCTATGGAGGAAACGGTGATGACAGGCAGCCGTATTGTAATTAACAGGCTGGCATATTTGTGCAGCACGCCGCAGCGAGGCGATATCGTGTCATTTTATTATCCCGATGACGGGGAAACGCTGTATTTAAAGCGGATTATTGGACTGCCTGGAGAAACGATTAAAGGCGTTGACGGCAAAGTTTATATTAATGATAATGAAATAGAAGATTATACGAGTAATGTATTTCGTGATGATTTTGGACCGTATACAATTCCAAACGACTGTTATTTTATGATGGGTGACAACCGTAGTAACTCTTGGGATTCACGGTATTGGGATAATAAATATGTCAGTGAGTCTGAGATTATCGGAAAGGCTGAAATTGAGTATTATCCAGAAATTAAAGTATTGCGGTGAGAAAGTATTTGTAACAGTTTGGCAGTTTGCTGAACTGTTACATTTTTATGCACACGGACGCGGAAGGAAATATATAGCTAAAGCTGCTCATGTCCGGTACGCGAGTAGTGGAGAAGTCCATTTCCATTCCCCTACTCGGCTGCACAGTAGAATTTCTATTTTGAGAGAAAGTTATCTTTGTGCAAAGGAAATATTTACTAGGCGATTGCGAAACTCATGGATAAGAATTCATGCACTTTGTATAGAAACGAATTTGAAATGAATCGTTTAAGTTAAAAAGTTGTGCAAAATAAATATAAAAGTTAAAAGTTTAGTGAGGAGAGTTGCAAAGGAAAACTCAAAAAATCTAGGATTTATGTGGCTTTCAGAGTTTTGCAATTATCTAGAAATATTTACCCAAGAAAGCATTCTGGTGATATGTCAAGAACTTTTTGAAAAAGATTTTGATATGTT
>CBCOYO010000222.1:0-2851 GCA_965114465.1 uncultured Lachnospiraceae bacterium | reverse complement strand
GGAGCATTGATGCTATGAAATTTGGTTATTTCGATGACACAAACCGCGAATATGTCATTACGACCCCCAAAACGCCGCTGCCTTGGATTAACTATCTAGGCTGCAAGGAATTTTTCTCCCTGATATCAAATACCTGTGGCGGCTATACGTTCTATAAGGACGCCAAGCTGCTGCGTCTGACACGCTACCGCTACAATGATGTTCCCTATGATACAAACGGAAAATATTTTTATATTAAAGATGGTGATACAATATGGAATCCGGGCTGGCAGCCAACCAAAACGGAATTAGATTCGTATGAATGCCGTCATGGTATCGGCTACAGCCGTTTTACCTCGTCTAAAAATAATATACAGGCTTCCGTACTAACGTTTGTGCCAATGGACGATAATTGCGAAATTTCACAGATTAAACTGAAAAACAACGACAGCACCCAAAAAACAATTTCTCTGTTCTCCTATGTAGAATGGTGTCTTTGGAATGCGGATGATGATTCTAGGAATTTCCAGCGCAATTTAAGCACTGGTGAAGTAGAAGTTATTGGTTCGACTATCTACCACAAAACAGAATACCGTGAACGTCGTAACCACTATGCCATTTACACAGTGAACACGGATGTTGACGGATTTGATACGATTCGTGACAGTTTTATCGGCACTTACAACGGGGCGGACAAGCCAGAAGCCGTTTTGGCTGGAAAATGCACAAATTCTGTTGCGAGCGGCTGGTCGCCTATTGCCGCACACCAGATAAATATTACACTTGCGCCAGGCGAGGAAAAATCGTTTGTATTTTTGCTTGGATATCTGGAAAATCCTGTTGATGAGAAATTCGAAGCACCAAATATCGTCAACAAAAAACCAGCAAATGCAATGATCGCTCAGTACAATTCTGACGCTGCAGTAGACAAGGCATTTGCCGAACTAAATGCTTACTGGTCTGACCTATTAAGCCGCTATACTGTGGATTCTGCCAACGAAAAAGTAAACAGAATGGTAAATATCTGGAACCAGTATCAATGCATGGTAACATTTAATATGAGCCGCTCTGCCTCCTACTATGAATCCGGCATTGGCCGCGGCATGGGCTTCCGCGACTCTTGTCAGGATTTGCTTGGCTTTGTCCACTTAATTCCAGATCGTGCACGGGAACGTATTATTGATATTGCATCCACACAGTTCCAAGACGGCAGCGCATATCACCAATACCAGCCATTAACGAAAAAAGGCAACTCCGATATCGGAAGCGGCTTTAATGACGATCCATTATGGCTGATCGCGGGAACTAGTGCATATGTACGAGAAACCGGTGACTTATCTATTTTAAAAGAAATAGTGCCCTACGACAATGATATGAGCGTTGCCACAACGTTAATGGAACATCTAAAACGCTCACTGGATTATATTATTCACCACAAAGGCCCACATCAACTGCCGCTCATCGGACGCGCAGATTGGAACGACTGCCTGAACTTAAACTGCTTCTCAGAACATCCGGGTGAATCCTTCCAGACCTTTGGGCCAAGCGAAGGGCCTGTTGCGGAATCCGTGTTTATCGGTGGTATGTTTGTAAAATATGCGGAAGAATATGCACAGCTTGCAGAATTACTCGGTGACGAAGCCGAAGCCGCACGCGCAAGAAAAGAAAGCTCCATAATGTATGATGCTCTCCTAAAAGACGGCTGGGATGGTGAATGGTTTATTCGTGCTTATGATGCAAACAGCCAAAAAGTTGGATCTAAAGAATGCGATGAAGGACAAATTTATATTGAACCGCAAGGCTTCTGCGTACTTGCCGGCGTCGGCGTAAAAGAAGGACTTGCACAAAAAGCGCTGGATTCCGTTAAAGAACGGCTGGATACCAAATACGGTGTTATGATTTTGCAGCCTGCTTACACCAAATACCATGTTGAACTAGGCGAAATATCTTCATATCCGCCCGGATACAAGGAAAATGCGGGTATATTCTGCCATAACAATCCTTGGGTATCCATTGCAGAAACCGTTATTGGACGCGGTGACAGAGCATTTGAAATTTATCAGAAAACCTGCCCTGCCTATGTGGAAGATATCAGTGAAATCCATCGTACAGAGCCTTATGTATATTCCCAGATGGTTGCAGGACGCGACGCGAAATATCACGGCGAAGCGAAAAATAGCTGGCTTACAGGTACTGCCGCATGGACATTTACCAATATTTCACAGTATATTTTAGGGGTATATCCTACACATCAGGGGCTGCGTGTCGACCCTTGCGTGCCGACAGGATTCGGTGATTTTAAACTGACCAGAAGATTCCGTGATGTTGTTTACCATATTGCAGTAAAGAACCCCAATAATGTACAAAAGGGAGTTGTTTCTATGACTGTAGATGGTTCTAAAGTTGATGGCTGTATTATACCATTTGAATCCGGAAAGAACGATGTAAACGTTGAAATTATTATGGGATAGTTTTTTCTAAAAGAGTCTTTCTCTACTACTCACCGCGCACCCCATGCGCCGCTTCAGCGGCATACTTCTTCTGCATGGGGCTGCGCAATCGAGTAGGGAAGAGCCATCTTCCCCTACTCCCCTTTATATATTTTTATTTGCGAATTAACGTTGGCTCTCCAAACCGTTCACAATACCGTTCCGCCCATTCTAATATCACTACATCTGGTTGATATTTCTCATACATTTCATAATTGAATGCGTCAGGGTGTTCCCAGTAAACCTTTTTGTAATACCCTTTAGAAACTGCCGACAAAAAACCACCAAACGAATCTCCTACAAATAAAAGCACCTGATCATGATACTGTGCTTTATCGGTTGAGTCCGTATCCAATACATATACAGTATCCTTTGGGTACTCC
>CBCOYO010000221.1:0-2884 GCA_965114465.1 uncultured Lachnospiraceae bacterium | reverse complement strand
ATTGGTTAAACGTATATGGCTGGCGTTATGTAGTCAGGTTACTCGGAAATTTTAATGGTTAAGCAGTTTAATTTGTAGGAATGCCGCGGCGCTCTTTAATGCCGTCAAGAATATATTTTTTTAATTCCGGCACGCGCCCTTTGTCCATTTCTGGTACACCATCTAAACGATATTTCATGCCAAGTTCATCATATTTCTTTTTCCCCATTGTATGGTAGGGGAGTACATCAAGGGCTTTGAGGTTGCTTAAACCACCGATAAAGTAGCCAAGGCGGTGCAAATCCTTTGGATCATCTGTAAGCCCTGGAACAACAACATGGCGTATCCAGACATCTACGTGCATTTTATCCAGATATTCCGCAAACGCTAAAATACCTTCGTTTGGCTGTTTAGCAAGTTCTTTATGCTTCTCAGGGTCAATATGCTTAATATCCAACATCACTAAATCGGTAACGGTACAGAGTTTATCCAGCTTGGCAAGCCATTCTGGATTCGCGTTCGGCTTATAAGCGATTCCAGAACTGTCAAGGCAAGTGTGAATGCCGCGTTCCTTCGCCATTGTAAAAAGTTCGAGCAGAAAATCAATCTGCATCAAAGGCTCGCCGCCGGTTACCGTAATGCCACCATCCTTATAAAAAGGTTTATTGCGTTCATAATTTTCAAGAATTTCTGAAGGTTCCATCAATGTGCCGCCGTTCATTTCCCAAGTATCGGGATTGTGACAGTAGGCGCATCGCATTGGGCATCCTTGCACAAAAACGACATAGCGGACACCCGGCCCATCTACCGTACCAAATGATTCTAATGAATGTATTCTACCCTGCATTTTATTCCTCCATTTCTACGGATATTCGTAACGTTATTTTCTTTAAGGTTCTTATTATAGTATAACCTTATTTTGGATAAATTGCAGTATTTTTTTTAGAATATTTTAGATTATATCCTTATCTTATCCGATACCTTCGCGCACCGGCGGCAGTTAGCACAATCGTTGTTACAATTGCAAATACTAATATTTTTTGACGAATCCCCATCCAATCTGTTTCTAAATGAACATAATACAAAACCATGTAAACGGGTGTCATATACTGAAATAGATATAATTTATGGAAGAATATACGCAATATAAAAGGTGCAGTCCAACAAAGGGTATTGATAACAACTGTTGGATATGGGCTTGAAAAAAATGCAGAAAGAAACAAAGAGATTGCACACAATAGCAAAATCCCTATAAAATCGGAGATTAGTACAATTGGAATATATGTTCTTATAGGCGTAGAAGCAAGTGGCCCGTAACCCCAATCTTCAAGAACTAATCCTGTAAAACAACCTAATCCATCCAACCCAAAAACAACACCACATAACAAGAAATCCAATAGTACAATAATAGCAAAAATGCCGATACTTACAGTTAAAGCTGCCGCTATTTTTGCGGCGATATCCATACCTTTTCCTTCTTTTGTTGTAAATAAAAGTTGTAAAGTTCCAATATGGATTTCCTCCGAAAAAATCGGTGAAACAATAAAAATAATAAAGATACTTGCTGCCAAAATACTAAATGTCAGCACTTCAAGAAATACATACCATCCATAATAATATTCCAGTATAACGGGCCTACCAGATTCCTGCGCAAATTCCCCAAGAATGCTGTCAGCAATCGGGATAATATGCGTTGCTATTTTATAATCGCGCCAAGTATTAATATATCCATCTGATAGCCGTTTGTGAATCAGCGTATTTAAGAAGTTAAAATCTACAAAATTATTGTAGTTTTCTTTAATAATGTGGGGAAAACCGTATAGATCGGCAATCTGTGCCACTTTTTCGTCAGTAAGCGTACCTTTCCAATCCTTTGTAATGGCTCTGTCCATCTGTACAGCTTGGTAACCCTGTGCCTGCACACCGTCTACCATGCTGCTGATAGAAGTTAATTGCACCCAAAAGTAAATGAGGAATATAGCCAGTACGCCGACTGTACCAAATAGAAATAGCTTTCTGGAGCATAGTTTATATAGTTCTGCCTTGTATAATCTCATTGCAGCTTCGTTCCTTTCTTTAAAATCATTGTTTTTTAGAATCATCGTTTTAGTTCTTTCTGTGCTCTTGTGCATGATAAAATAAGTAGGCGTCTTCTAATGTGGCTTCGATTGGCTGTGCAGTGGGAACAGGGGGATTTTTTGCAACAATGCGAAGTTCTACTTCGGAGTTGTGGCTTTTGAGGTTGCTGACAATATAATGCTGGTTTAGTTCCTCCGATTGTGCTTCGCTTACAACACATTTCCATACACAGCCAGCAACAGATGCTAAAATTTGCTCTTCAGGATTATTTTGTATTATCTGCCCGTTTTTCATAATTAAAATACGGTCGGCAATATATGCCACATCGGATACAATATGTGTGGATAACAGTACAAGGCGATCCTTGCCTAAGGCACTGATAATATTGCGAAACCGCACACGTTCCTTGGGGTCTAATCCAGCGGTGGGTTCGTCTAAAATTAAGATTTCGGGATCGTTTAAAAGTGCCTGCGCAATTCCCACACGTCGCAGCATTCCGCCGGAATAGTTTTTCAGCTTTTTATTTTTGGCGTCGCTTAGTCCTACCAGTGCAAAAAGTTCTTCAATTTTTTGCGTTGCCTGTTTCTCCGGAATAGCTTTCAGTGCTGCAATATAATGAAGGAAACGAAGTGCACTGAAATCTTTATAATAGCCGAAATCCTGTGGCAGATATCCCAATAATTTACGATAATTTCCACCAAGCAGAGCAATGGGGAAGCCGTCACAGGTAATGCGTCCCTGTGTCGGCTTTAGAATCCCACAAATCATACGCATTAACGTTGTTTTACCTGCGCCGTTTTCGCCCAAAAGCCCGTAAATTCCATGT
>CBCOYO010000220.1:0-2921 GCA_965114465.1 uncultured Lachnospiraceae bacterium | reverse complement strand
AAGCGATTTCCAATGGCTGGATACGTAACAGTTCAATGGGTTATCTAAACTGTTACCGTGCATTACTGTTTATTCCGTGTAATAAAATTTTATAATTGACAAAGTCTGTAAAAATGGTTATAATCGTTTCATATAAGAAAGGCAATGAAAAGAATAAGTAACTTCCTTGGGAACTTACAGAAAGCTGCCGGATGATGAGAGGCGCAAGGAAAATTGGAAGTGAATACCTCTTGGAGCTGCGCACCGAAAGGATGAAAGCGGACTGTTTGTCAGGAAATATGGAAAGCGCTTTTGCATCAGTGAAGTAGGCTGCGACGGAATCCCGAACGTTATATTGGGAGAGTATCAAATACGTACTGTATTTCGTACTTACGAAGGCGCAATGTGTGAGCATTGCGTGAATAAAGGTGGTAACACGTGGTATTTACCTCGTCCTTTGATTCTATTCAAGGACGAGATTTTTTTGTCCTTGGAACGAAACGAAAAATTTGATTTGTAAAAAGGAGAGAAGACAATGCAACTGTATGATGAATTAATTGCAAGAGGGTTGATTGCCCAAGTAACAGATGAAAACGAAATTCGAGAGTTAATCAATAATGGGAAAGCAGTATTTTATATTGGATTTGACCCAACTGCGGACAGCCTTCATGTAGGACATTTTATGGCGCTTTGCTTGATGAAGCGCTTGCAGATGGCAGGAAATAAGCCAATAGCGCTGCTTGGCGGCGGTACAGGTATGATTGGCGATCCATCAGGTAAAACAGATATGCGCAAGATGCTGACCAAAGAAGATATTGACCACAATATTGCTTGCTTTCAAAAGCAGATGAGCCGTTTTATTGAATTTGGCGAGGATAAGGCGATGATGGTAAATAACGCTGATTGGCTTTTAAATCTAAACTATGTAGAACTGCTGCGAGAAGTGGGACCGCATTTTAGTGTAAACAGAATGCTGACTGCAGAGTGTTACAAGCAGCGCATGGAGCGTGGGTTGAGTTTCCTTGAGTTTAATTATATGATTATGCAAAGCTATGATTTTATGGAATTGTTCCAAAGATATGGCTGTAATATGCAGTTTGGCGGTGATGATCAGTGGAGCAATATGCTTGGCGGTACGGAATTAATCCGCCGCAAACTTGGAAAAGATGCCTATGCAATGACCATTAATCTTCTTTTAAATTCTGAGGGAAAGAAGATGGGAAAAACCGAATCTGGCGCAGTCTGGCTTGATCCGGATAAAACGTCGCCGTATGAGTTTTTCCAATACTGGCGGAATGTATCGGATGCGGATGTTATTAAGTGCCTGAAAATGCTGACATTTTTACCGATTGAGCAAATCGAGGAAATGGAAAGCTGGCAGGGCAGCGAATTAAATAAGGCAAAGGAAATTCTTGCATTTGAATTAACGCAGCTTGTACATGGCACAGAGGAGGCGGACAAAGCAAAAGAAGCATCAGCGGCATTGTTTGCAGGCGGCGGAAACCTTGAAAATATGCCTAAAACTGTGTTGACAGAGGAAGATTTTACAGAGGGAAGTATTGATATTCTTTCCATACTGGTAAAAGCAGGCATGACAGCTTCAAAATCCGAAGCAAGGCGTGCTGTGGAACAAGGCGGTGTTTCTGTAAACGGTGAGAAAGTAACAGATGTAAAAGCAGCATTTACACAAGCTGATTTTCAGCAGGAATTTATATTGAAAAAGGGGAAGAAAAGTTTCCAGAAGATTTGTATGTAAAGGTTAGAGAGAATACGATAGAAAACGACTATAGAAAAGAAAACAAGAGATAGATTGTTTATAATAACGAATATTAAGAGCAGGAGCTGTCGCATTAGGGATAATGTATACAACTAGATTTTGTACTATCAAAGTTTCGAAACGGTTAAGAAATCACTTTTAAATAGTTCCTTATTGCGACAGCCCCTAAGATTTTTCAATTAAACGCTTACAGATCTGTTTTGGATTCTCTAATTGCAAGATGCAGTTTTGCAAACAGATCGTTATACTTTAACTGCTTTCCCTCAAATTTTGTCGCGGTAACATAAAGCGTAAGCGGATATTCTGTTCCTTCATATAGAAAGGGTTTGCCGTTTTGCTTTGTAATATCTGCCACAATTTTATCTGCGTAAGTGCGTTCTGTGCTGGCGGTCAGCATACAAAATTCATCTCCGCCAATTCGAAATACAATATCCTCTGTACCTGCTGCCGCATTCATACGCTGCATGGATTCGAGAATTGCCAAGTCACCAGCTTTTCTGGATATATCATTAATCGGCGTTAGGTTTTTAATATCGCAGCATATAAAGTAGCAGTTTTTTCGCTCCTGAAATAAATCATATAATTGGCTGATATCGACGCTTTTTCTCTCCATAATATAACATTCTCCTTCCTGAATCGGTTCTCGAAAACGCGGGTAAAGTTCCCAATATTTCTGCTTGCGGAAAGCAGAGGGTGTACAGTTCCAAACTTCTTTAAATGCGCGCGCAAACGCTTCATGCGATCCATATCCAAACTCGACCGCAACCGTAAGGACAGAGATATCCGGCTGCTCTGTCAGGGATTTTGCGGCAAGCATCATTCTCCGGCATACGATATAGTGGTGCACTGAGGTGGAATAGACATACTGAAACATTTTTTCAAGAGTTGATTTTGAACAGCAGCAGGCATTTGCAATATCCGTGGTTTTTAGATCGTTTCTTAAATGATCTTCTATAAAGTTCAAGCTGCATACCAGCAAATCTAAATTCCGCATACAAAACCTCCATGCTGCATTATCATTTTATTACGATATCGTAATGAAATTATAGCATAGTTATCTACTGTGGGTTTGATATTTTGAATATTTTTGTGATTTAATGGTTGCTTTTCAGTTACTTTTCACACCCACGCCAAAGTAGTGGGAATTATGCGCCAAAATGCTAAA
>CBCOYO010000219.1:0-2972 GCA_965114465.1 uncultured Lachnospiraceae bacterium | reverse complement strand
AGCGATTTCCAATGGCTGGATACGTAACAGTTCAATGGGTTATCTAAACTGTTACAAAACGCTTAATGCTGATTCGTATAACTATAGTATAAAGAGTTGAAAGCAGAAATTTTAGCGTCGATCTTGTTAAATTTTACATAGATTTTGTAAAGTTTGTATGATACTATTTCAATATACTAATAAAAATCGCATGAAAGGATTGATAAAATCAATGAATATTGCAATTTGTGATGATGAGAAAAACCTGCGCCGTGACTTGCGACATTTAATTGAAATTCATCTGGATCTGAAAGGAATTGTATATCAAATTGAAGAATACGAATCCGGCGCTGCGCTTTTGGAACGAGATAAGACAGAGGCTGTTGATATTCTTTTTCTAGATATTGAGATGCCTGCACTTGGCGGTATGGAAACGGCAAAAGCTTTGCGTGCCGCTGGTAAAACTATGCTGATTATCTTTGTAACCGCATACCCTGACTATGTTTTTCAAGGATACGAAGTACAAGCTTTCCACTATATTCTAAAGCCGTATCAGGAAACCAAAATCAAAGAAGTGCTTGACAATGCGTTAAAACAGCTTAATGTAAATCAGGAACAATATTATATTGTTCCGCAAAAATCTGGTACACTTCGGCTTGCTCTCAGCCAGATTTGTTATTTTAAAAGCGACCGCAGAATGGTTTACGCCGTGAACCGCAATGGTCAAATAACAGAATTTTATGGGAAATTAGATGACGTGGAACACGCTGTGCCTGCCTGTTTTCAGAGAACGCACAACCGTTATCTTGTAAACCTAAACGATATCTCGAAACTAGAAAGTACCCGCTGTATCTGCAACGGCGCTGACATTCCAGTAAGCCGCGCCTATAAACAACAGCTTGCGGTTGCATTCGCACAGATTAATCTCGTATAACCGACGTTATTGAAAGGAACTTTTATGGATTCTGTTTTTATTTTTTTATGTCATACTGCTGGCACTGCCCTTTCTCTTGTTATTGGATTCCTATTTATGAAAGTGCTTGACTGCTGCCTTGTGCGCCGCCACGGGAAACTGGTATTTCTAATAGGAATTTTGGGCTATGGCATGGTGTCTACCACTGTGATTTTCCCGCAGGATATGTTTAATATCAGTTTTATTGTTATCCTATTTTTACTGTTAAACAGTATTTTATACAAAGGAAAATGGGTGGTAAAACTGTCTTTAATTGTTATTTTATTTCCTATTTTTACTGCCCTTAATTTTCTATCCTTTGATGTTACAGGGAAAATATTTTTTCAATTTTATACCATGCAGGATAAGTTAGAAAATGCCTTTTTCTCCAATTCACAGTATCTAATTTTAATTCCGTTTTGGCTTTTTTTCTACCGCTATTTCCGCAAACCGCTTGAAAAAATACGTGATATTTTTACGTATCAGGCATGGGGGATTGTTTGTGTTGTCTGCACAGCTCCCTTTATTGCGCTGTTTAGCTGCGTTTATTTATCACCATTTCAGAACTCTTACTTTGTATGGCCCTGTGTGATGGCGTGTATTGTTGCAAATATTGGCAGTATACAGCTTGCCTCCTATTTGGCGGACGGACTTTATGCCAATCTGGAACGGAAAAACCTTCAGCTTCAGCAAACTTATTATGCAGAATTAGAGAAAAATCAGCGGCAAATCCGTAAACTGCGCCACGATATCAATAACCATTTATCCGTTGTTGGGCATCTACTTAAAGAAGAAAATTTTGACGAAGCACAGGCATATTTCCAAGAAATTTCCAATTATATACAGGTTTCCAACCGCAAATTTTGTGAAAATAGCGTGGTCAATGCCGTGCTAAATGCCAAGTATCAGCTTATAACAGAAGCAGAAATTGACAGCTTTTTCCATATTAGCATAGATGGTATGATGTTTATTGATGATGTCAGCCTCTGCACCATTTTTGCCAATACACTAGACAATGCCGTGGAAGCCTGCCGCAAAATCAGTGCGCCCAGTCAGCGGAAAATCGAGTTAAAATGCCGCTATACCGACAATGGATATTTTAATTTTTCACTGGTTAATTCCAAAAATAATGATATTATTTTGAAAAAGGGGCAGTATTTATCCGACAAACAAGACAAACATCTGCATGGTATTGGCATCTCATCTGTTAAAGCAATTGTTGAAAAATACCAAGGTACATTGGATATTTCTTATGATACGGAAACGTTCCGTGTGGTTATATTAATCAGCGGATAAATTTTTCTTAGGGGCTGTCATCTGTTATACTCAAAAACGATTCGATTTTCCTTTCTGCACAGCACGTATTGTCCGCTTATGCAATATGGTCTGTGCAGAAATTGTAAATCTTAACGTTTTTCAGTATATATATTCCTGCTGCAGCGATATTAAATATCGTTTCTGATACTTTAGCTTAACATATTTAAGTATTTTATGATAATAAACCGGATTTCCAGCACCGCCCAAAATGCCGACTACAGGGATACCCTGCACAAATTTTAGAAGCAGCATATCCACAGCGAATGCGCTGGCTGTCTGGTTTATTTGTTCTTTGATCTGCTGCTTTGAAGAGCCCATTAAAAGCGCATCCACTTCCTGATTGCACTGCTGCCACGCCTCGCCTTTTGCGAGTGCAGTTTCCATCATCTTTAGAATGAGATAGCGTTCTTCGGGCGTGTTGTAATCAATGCCGTAATGCAGTGCTGTTTCATAAATTCCACGCAGCAGCATTCCTACAAATACTACAATATCGGGCAGTCCAATGCCAAACAGCCCTAAGCCAATCCCTTCCGCAGTTGTAATCGCCATATCCCGCATTCCAGACTTCTGCACCGTTCCTTTGATTCTGCGCAGTTCTTTCCGGTTTCCTTTCACTTTCGCCGCATAATCCTGAATTTCATAATCCTCGCCGATTGCTTCTTGATTCTCGCTTTTCTCAAGTACGCCAGTACCTTTTTCAAAGATAATCGAAAAAGCTTTGCAG
>CBCOYO010000218.1:0-3092 GCA_965114465.1 uncultured Lachnospiraceae bacterium | reverse complement strand
CATATGACATTTTATGAAGCGGCACATATGGCAAAACAGGCAGACGTGGCGAAACTGTGGCTGACACATTATTCCCCTTCTTTAACACGGCCGGAGGACTACAAGAAAGAAGTGCAGGAAATTTTTCCACAGACCTATATTGCACGTGATGGATGGAGTGAAGAACTAATGTTTGCGGAAGATAATGCAGAAACATAAACGAAAGGAGTATATAAAGATATGGGAAAAGTTAAAAATGTAATTATTATCGTTATTTTGGCAGCGCTTGTCGGTGGGTACTTTTTGTATCTGTCTAACAAAAAAGTGGAACAAAAAGATACTACTGTGACTGCTGTCCAAAATGTAATTCTGCGGAATTTGGAAACGGATTATCCGCCCTCACCCAAGGAGGTTGTGAAATACTATAGCGATATTTCCAAATGCTTGTACAACGAAACTTATACAGACGAACAGTTTGAACAGATGGCAGATAAGCTTCTTGGAATCTATGATGATGAGCTGGTGCAAAGCAATCCGCGGGAGCAGTATATCAAGAGTCTGCGCAACGATGTGGATAGTTTTCTCAGTAACAAATACAGTATCGTAAGCTATACGCCTTCCGTAAGTACGGATGTAGAATATGATACCGTTGACGGAAGGGAATGTGCAAAGCTCTACTGCACCTATTCTATTAAAAGCGGAGCAGATTATGTAAAATCAAAGCAAGTATTTCTTCTGCGCAGAGAAACCGATACCAAACACTGGAAAATTATGGGGTTTGATATGGTTCAGGAAAATAATGGCAGTCAATAAGAGAAAGTCTGTTCTTTTATATTGATTGAGAAATTGGAAAGGTTTAGGAAGGTATTGTATGGAATCAATAGAAAATATTGTAATACTTGCAATTGAAACCTCGTGCGACGAAACGGCGGCAGCAGTTGTTCGAAACGGGCGTGAAGTATTGTCCAACGTGATATCGTCGCAGATAGATCTCCATACGCTTTATGGTGGCGTAGTACCAGAACTCGCTTCGCGCAAACATATTGAGAAAATAAATCAGGTGATTACACAGGCATTAAATGAGGCAGAAACAACATTGGAGGAGATTACTGCAATTGCCGTTACATACGGGCCGGGATTGGTAGGCGCGCTTCTTGTAGGTGTATCGGCCGCCAAAGCGATTAGCTTTGCAGCAGGAAAGCCACTTGTCGGCGTGCATCATATCGAAGGACATATTAGCGCAAATTTTATTGAAAACAAGGAACTTGTGCCTCCTTTTGCGTGCCTTGTGGTATCGGGAGGGCATACGCATTTAGTCGTGGTAGAAGATTACGGAGAATATAAGATTTTAGGGCGTACAAGAGATGACGCAGCGGGAGAAGCATTTGATAAAGTAGCACGAGCTATCGGTTTAGGCTATCCTGGCGGCCCTAAGATTGACAAAATTGCGAAAGAAGGCAATCCCCAAGCCATTTTATTTCCCAGGGCGAAAGTAGGTGGATCTGCTTATGATTTTAGCTTTAGCGGATTAAAGTCCGCTGTATTAAATTACTTAAATTCCTGTGAAATGAAGGGGATTGCGGTGAATACAGCAGATGTTGCTGCCTCTTTTCAGAAGGCTGTGACAGATGTGTTAGTGGAACACGCGATGGCTGCTGTAGACGAATACCAATTTACAAAATTTGCCATAGCAGGCGGCGTGGCGTCCAACAGCGCATTGCGGGCAGCTTTTCAAGAAGCCTGCCACCAGAAAAAAATTGCATTTTATTATCCCTCGCCAATTTTGTGCACCGATAATGCGGCAATGATTGGCGTAGCAGGCTATTATGAATATATCAAAGGAACACGCAGCGGCTATGAATTAAATGCCATTCCCAACTTAAAATTGGGAGAGCGATAGGAAATCAGTATGGAAAATATCAAAACAACGGCAATAGTTCTTGCTGCTGGTCAAGGCAAAAGAATGCAGAGCAGCATCCATAAACAGTATTTGGAATTACAGGGAAAGCCTGTCCTTTATTATGCATTAAACGCGTTTGAACAAAGCTTTGTCAACGCAGTAGTCTTGGTAGTAGGAAAGGGCGAAGAAGCGTTTTGCAGACAGGAGATTCTTGAAAAATATGGAATAACAAAGGTGAAAAAGATTGTAGAGGGTGGCAAAGAACGCTATCATTCTGTAGCAAATGGCCTGCATGCAATTACATGGCAGTGTGATTATGTATTTATCCATGATGGTGCTCGTCCACTAATTTGTAATGAAATACTGTATCGTGCGTTAACGTCCGTTCAGACGGCGAAAGCTTGTGTTGTAGGAATGCCTGTAAAAGATACCATAAAAATCGCAGACGCAAATGGCTGTGTAGCGAGTACGCCCGCCCGTTCTCTTGTCTGGCAGATACAGACGCCGCAAGTTTTTGACAAAATATTAATAACCAAAGCCTATGAAACATTGCTAGAGCAGGAGAATCAACTGCTGGCGCATGGTGTCCAGATTACAGATGATGCAATGGTAGCAGAATATTTTGCAGATATTTCTGTAAAATTAGTCGAAGGTTCCTACCAAAATATAAAAATAACAACGCCCGAAGATTTAAAAATAGCCCAGATTTTTCTGGAAAATCAGAACAGCCAGTAAAAAATCAAAAAAATATATGCCCCAAAATGCCCAAAATTCAAGGCTTCTAGCATAATATGAAAAAAAGTTGAAAAAATTTTAAAAAAGTTGTTGACAAAAAAGGAGTGTTTGTCTATAATAAATCTTGCGCTGCTGATAAGAGCAAAAACAAATCAACAGCAGAGCAACAGAAAGTTTAAACAATTGAACATTATATGGAGAGGTATCGAAGTGGTCATAACGAGGCGGTCTTGAAAACCGTTTGTCCGCAAGGGCGCGTGGGTTCGAATCCCACCCTCTCCGCTTTATTTCTGCCATTTGGAGAAGTACCCAAGCTGGCCGAAGGGGCTCCCCTGGAAAGGGAGTAGGTCGTTAATAGCGGCGCATGGGTTCAAATCCCATCTTCTCCGTTTGATATCTCAAATTAGATATCATATAAGAAAGAACCTTGACAAATAAACAGTAATGCAACCCTGAAAATTCTAAGAGAAATAAATAT
>CBCOYO010000217.1:0-3099 GCA_965114465.1 uncultured Lachnospiraceae bacterium | reverse complement strand
CGATTTCTAATGGCTGGATACGTAACAGTTCAATGGGTTATCTGAACTGTTACCATTCCCTTACTTGATTGAAAAAAAGAGCTGTATACTACACCCGAATCCCAATAATCCCCTCCGCTTTGCGCATCGCATACCAATATATACCATAAAGCAATCCCAACACCACAATTATCATACCTGCCAGCACCGCAAGTCCCGGAATTTCATTGGGCATCAGCCGCCCATCGTTAAAATACTGCATACACAGCGAGAACAAAAATCCAAGTCCGCAGCCAATTAATGCCGGAATCCGGAATATTTTTGCAAGCTGTTTTTTCAGCACCATTCTGCGGTAATCGCTGTCTGCACCGAGTTTTTCTAAGCTTTCAAACAGTGCTTGATTGTCTGTCGCTACAGAAATACTTCTTACATATGTCATTATAGCAACCGCCGCAAGCGAGATTACAAAGATATAAATGCTCAACATAACATAGACGCTAATAAGCTGCATTCTATCCTGCACCAATATCACCATAAACTGCGGCGCATATTTCCAGTCACTTATTAGCCGATATATATTTCCTGTCATATCCAGTTGACTATCGTACATATATTGTTCTCCTGCGTCATCTGCCAGTTTCTGCGCCCAAATATCCCAAAGTTTTAAATGGCTGACTGCACCGCTGCAATGTGCAATATATTGTTCAAGCAAATCTATCGCAAAATCATAGGAAGCTGCAATATCCGACACATTAAAAAATACCATTTTCTCTAAATATCCCGCACTTAGTCCTTGTGTTATTTCCTGATAATCCTTATCGTTTACAATATATACAAACGGCGAACTCATTTCGGTCAGCGGATTATACTCCACTGATCCTGCAAATTTCAGTGGAAATGTCGCTCCTGTATCGGGATTTTGTGCTTCCTGCAGTCCGTCAGCAAACTCCCAAAAGCTGTAAAAATCTGTTTCTGTAACGGTTAGATATGTTCCCTCTGCAACCTGAATCTGTTGACCAGACAGCGCTTCAAAATCTGTTTCTTGGATAAAAAGCGCCGCTTGTTTCCCTTCTTCGTATACGTCAATATAACGTGAGGTTTCTTCATTATAATCCCGCTTATTAAAAGAAATCACCAAATTTGCCGCCTGATTTTCCGTATAATCCAATATATCCAACTGATAACGAGATGCCGTTTCCAAAATATCCGCTTTCTCAATCTGCTGCTCCGTCAGTGGATAATGCATAGAAAATGCCTTACCATTTTCTTCTTCCAAAATACTGCTTCCCATACTATACTGCATTCCATAAAAAACAGAAAAACAGCAGGTAAAAAGCAGCAACACAATCACACACATATTCCACGTTGTAGATTTTGCCATAAAGCGCATTAGACTAATCGAAACCAGATTGTTATAATATTTTTTCTTATTTTTCTTTAAACGGCTCTGTGCCACAATGGACAGCAGCATAAAGTAAATCCCTACAATAGACAACAAATACACCAGCGAAAAGGCAGGCGGAAGCCCAATATGAAGCACCCTTGCGGCAAACTGCGATCCGCCGCCGCCAACAAGAATCCCCGCAACAGCCAAAACCACACCCACAGGAAATGTCCACGACGGAATTTCTTTTACCATTTCCGTTTTCTGCTGTGTGCGTAAAATCTCCATAATGTCCGCCCGTTTGACAAACCGCATTCCAGCAATCCCAAGCATACAAGCCAATGCCGCCGCAAACACGACGCCAGGGACAAACCCAAAAAGCCCAAACCGGTATATCATTTGATCATTGGAAATAATAAACAATTCAAAAAACTTCCATATCCCAAATGATACTGGAATTGCACAGATTAATCCAAGAAGCGATGCTGCCACTGTCAATAGAAGCAGTTCACGAAATAAAAGTTTGCGCAAAACGCCTTTTTCCATTCCCAGTGCCATAAAAACACCATATTCCCGTGACTTATAACGAAAAAACAGGCTGGAAGCATAAACCGTAAATACAAAACAACCAATTACAGTTACACTTAGAAGCAGCGATGCCATTTTGCGTGTATCGCCGCCCTCTGGGAGAAATTCCTGCACTGTCGGGCCATAATACATCAGTGAAAAAGATGCCAACAGCAGCACAGACAAGAAAATACAGAATCCTAACAGCAGATACTGCCCTTGATTGTTTTTGCGCAATTGATAATAAATTTTATTCAATGTCATCACTACCACCTCCCAAACTACGCAGAATATCCAGCAGCGTATCCATAAATGCGCGGCGACTTCCAGCCCGTGTCACTTCCTGATAGATGCTGCCGTCTTTTAGCACAATCACTCTGTCGCAGAACGATGCAGCATAACTATCATGCGTCACCATAAAAATTGTGGCCTCCATCTGCCTTTTTGCCTGTAAAAAGGCGTCAATTACTGCCTTGCAGGACTTACTATCTAAATTTCCGGTCGGTTCATCGGCAAGAAGAATATATGGATGATTCATTAAAGACCGTGCAACTGCCGTCCGCTGCCGCTCACCGCCGGATATCTCTGCCGGATACTTATCCATAATTTTATCAATGCCAAAAAGCTGGCAGAATTTTTCCGATTTTGCCTCCATCTGCGCAATTGGCTTTTTCGCTATAATCTGCGGAAGACAAATATTTTCTTTTACAGTCAGCCCATCTAACAACATAAAATCTTGGAAAACAAATCCAAGTTTCTCGTTGCGTACCTTCGCAAGCTGCTTTTCATCGAAAGCAGAAATATCCTGTCCTCCTAAATAAATAGAACCGCCATCATGCGGAATAAAACAGGAAATACAGTTGAGCAGCGTTGTCTTCCCGCTTCCAGAAGCCCCCATAACCGCCACAAATTCTCCTTTTTGAATATGGAACGACACGTTCTTTAAAACAGGATACGTGTGTCCGCCTGTTGTGTAACTTTTGTTTAAATTTTTAACTTTTAGCATCCTTTCTGCCTCCTAATACTATGTTTTATACAGCCGTTATAAAAAATGTAGTTTGCTATAACAATTTGTTTGTTCAATCGAAAACGGCATCTTGGAAATTGAAAACGCTGTAACAGTTCAGGTAGGTCTGCGCATTTACTGCGCTGACCGTAATAAAATGTAG
>CBCOYO010000216.1:0-3179 GCA_965114465.1 uncultured Lachnospiraceae bacterium | reverse complement strand
CAACCATATACGTTTAACCAATACAGTACGATAAATTTTGGCGTTATGTAGTATACAATTTTGGATAAGCATTCTTGATAATGTATTTTAGTTAGAAACAGTTGGGTATTGTGTTAGGAAAAGGCAGCCACTTTGCGAACCTTCATTCGCTTTTGTGGCTGCCTTCTGTATACCCTGCTTGTACGCTTTCTTTGGAATCAGATACGCATAAACGATTCGATTTTTCATTCTGTCAGTATATTATCCAATTCTGTAAAATGGGTTATACAGAAATCATTTTTATCTTACTGCAATAAAAACAGGAATTACATCAAGAGGAGCATTACATACAATTGTTTGCGCACCGTCATAAACAGTATTGTCATCCAGATTTTTCCATTGTCCGGCAGGAAGGTAAACAGTACGTTTGGTTTCACCAGCATGTAAAATGGGTGCAACTAAGTAATCAGAACCAAACATATATTGATCGCTTAATTCCCAGCATTTTGCATCATTGGGAAACTCATAAAACATAGTACGCATAATTGGTGCGCCCGTGGTGCTTGCTTCTTTCATTAAGGTTTCGATATAGGGCTTTAATGTCTGCCTTCTCTCTAAATGTTTTTTCATAATGGTAAATGCTTCTTCGCCGTAACTCCATAATTCGTTGGGATGTCCCGTGTATAGGCTTCCGCCGCCATATTCTTTGTCGGAAAGCGGTGGAATATCATGTGGGCCGCGGTCACCATGCATTCTTAGAATTGGACTGAATACTGCAAATTCAAACCAACGCAGCAGTAATTCTCTAAATTCTGGTGCAGCAACATCATCGGTCATAAAACCGCCAATATCGGTAGTCCACCAAGGAATACCCGCAAGGCCTATATTAAGTCCGGCGCTTAGCTGATCTTGCAGTGATTCGAAGGTGCTTGGAATATCGCCTGACCAAATAAGGGAAGCGTATTTCTGGCTTCCCGCCCACCCGCTGCGGATTAGATGTATCATTTCCTTTTGGCGTCCAAGTGCGGTTATGCCATCACAAAATGTCTTGGCATAAAGCTGTGGATAGATATTGCTGACTTCCAGCGCACAGCCAAGTGCATAGCGATAGTTGTCATAATCATAAACGGCATAATCTGGTTCTGCATTATCCAGCCAAAACATATCAATTCCGTAATCATAGTAGTTTTTCTTGCACTTTTCCCATAAAAATTTCCTTGCTTCTGGATTTGTAACATCAATTTCCAGACAATCTCCTTGAAAATCATATGTTTGAATGCAGCCGCGTTCTGTGCGGATTAACAGACCTTTTTCAAATAGTTCCTCAAAGTTTTTGCTTTTTTTGTCGACAGATGGCCATACAGAAACCATAACTTTAGTGCCCATTGCATGTAGTTCATCGCACATTGCTTTGGGATCGGGCCAATATTCTGGATCGAAGCACCAGTCGCCTTGGCGTGTCCAGTGAAAGAAATCAATCACAATAACATCTAATGCAATACCAAGTTCACGATATTTACGTGCAACAGAAAGCACTTCCTCCTGAGTGCGGTAACGCAGTTTGCATTGCCAAAGTCCTAATAGTCCATCTGGCATAGCAGGCGCACGGCCTGTTACGGCAGTATATTGTTCTAGTATCTGACTTGGCGTGTCGCCAGCAGTAATCCAATAATCCATTTCTTTTGTAGCCGCAGCGTGCCACTCCGTATAATTTTTCCCAAAAGATGCCTTGCCAATACCTGGATGATTCCATAGAAATCCATAACCAAGGCTGGAAACGGCAAATGGAATCGTAATTTGAGAGTTGCGCTGTGCCAGTTCCAAAACACACCCTTTTAAGTCAAGGTAAGGTTGTTGATACTGCCCCATACCAAACAATTTTTCTCCGTCATTGCTCTCAAAACGTACCGTAAGCGCATAATCACCGCCGATAATTGGCTTGTAATCTCTGCCGATAATTTTTAGGCAGCGGCTTTCAGGACTTTCTGTGCCATTATAATTGCGGTAATATTCGCGTAGAAACTGCTTGTCATCTTTATAAAAAGTAATAACGCCGGATTCGTTAACACGTGCGCTTATTCTGCCATTTTGAATAATTGCAGACTGGTTGCCGTCAATTGTAATCTCTGCTTTTTTTACATCTTGCGGAAGCGGTTCGCTGAGTGCCCAATCACGTCCTGTAAATTTTGTATACTGTGTGGCACGGACACGCAAGGAATTTTGTCCCCAAGGCTCAATGCAAATTCGTTCCGTAAGATGGCGGATTATTAATTTATTGTTTTCACTTGTAAAAATCATAGGAAGACCTCCTTGTATATTTATTTTTGTAGTCTGTGTTTATTGAAACAGCCGCAAAAGTGATTATAATAAAACTATAATGACTTTTTTATAGAAATACTTGAACAAAATAGACAAATATTAACACAATTTTGATTAGTATATTATGGATGAGAGTGAGGAGTAAAAAAATAATGAATGATAGTTTTTATTTGCTGCGGGAGCAGAATCCGCATGGAACAGTTTTGTTTCCTTTTACGATTCATCAATTAGAAACCGATGGTAATCTGCGGGAGCGAGTGCCATGCCACTGGCATGAGGAGATAGAAATTTTAATGGTAACTAGAGGAAGTGCGCAAATAGCAGTAGATGAGCGAAGTTATCGGATAAAAGAGGGTGATATTATTTTTATAGGATCTAACAGCCTGCATTCGGTAAAGGAAGAATTGGGTGCGCCGTTCGATTTTTGGGCAATAGATTTTCAACAGGCATTTTTAAATAGTTTTGTTAATGATGTAGTCCAGCAACAGTATTTTGACAGTGTGAAAAATCATAAGGTGATATTTCAGGAATATCTTTCTCCGACAGAGCAATGGGAACGAAGGATACAAACACTTTTAATGGAAATTCAAGAAGTATTTACGCAGAAAATCAAGGGATATGAATTGTTGATAAAAGCGAAATTATATGAAATCTGGTATTTGTATTATGCGCACGCAGAGCAGGAAAACAGGGAAGCTGTGGAACATTCATATGACAAAGTTGCGGTTGCAAAAGCAGTTATTGCATATATCCAAGAGCATTATAACAACTCTATTTCTTTGGTGGAATTGTCAGGAGCATTTCATGTCAGTGAAGGGCATTTGTGCCGCTTGTTTAAGACGGTGACGAAAATGTCAGTGATAGAGTATATAAATTTTTAC
>CBCOYO010000215.1:0-3230 GCA_965114465.1 uncultured Lachnospiraceae bacterium | reverse complement strand
ACCTAATGAAAAGAATACTACGAATCGGAATGGATGTCCATAGCACAAACTACACCTTATGCGCCATTGAGCCAATATTTGACGGGGATGACATTATTTACGCGAATATCAAGGTAACGTCAGAACCGGACAATATCGTGCAGTTCATTGAAAATATGTAACTATTCAGCACCCCATTTAGGGCACATTGATTTTTGTGCAAAACGGAGAAAATAAAATTTCTGTTTTGCCATGGCTTTATTGCGAAAAGTGGATAACTTTTCAATGCAACGGCCAGGTGCTTTTTGCTTGTGGATAACGAAACCATAAATCTTCGATTTCGGCCAGATAATGTTCTGTTTGTGGATTTTATCCGGGTGTTATTGGCAGTTATTACAGCAGGTTAATACATTAACATCAACTGTAGATTCCCTGAATGCTACAATCAACGCACAGGCACAGTTGATCGCTCAACTCAATCAGACAATACAGGAACTGAAGGAACAGCTTAATAAGAACTCCCAAAACAATACCCGCAGAGGTGATGTCCCTTCTGACGTGAAAGCAGCTGTACAGTATGGGGAAAACCTTCAGGCATTAGCTGTTGTATTAAATACCGTAGGAGCAGTCAGCGTCAAACGCACCCATGAGATTCTTTCCGGAGTATTTAACATTCCGATTGCAACCGGAACGATCAGCAGTATGGTAAAAAGATACCCTGATTTCATCTTTGAATAAGGGGCTCTGAATAGTTACCTTATAGTTAAAAAAATCATTTCTCAGTTAACAACTGCTCAATTGTTTTTTGGGAAATACACAAGTATAATAAAGTCAACAAAAGCTTTTATGCCATTCTCAATAAGGAGGCTTCTATTATGCCTATGAACTTAGTTATACAAGAAAGAAGAAAAGAATTAGGACTCACGCAGGAACAAGTTGCAGAATATCTCAATGTGTCTATTCCGGCAGTCAGTAAATGGGAAAAAGGAACAACCAGTCCAGATATTTCGCTTTTGGCTCCGTTAGCCCGATTGTTAAAAATTGACTTAAACACTCTTTTTTGTTTTCACGAAGATATAACACAACAAGAAATTGGTTTGTTCTGCAAGGAGGTCGGAAAGATTGTTGGAGATAAAGGAATCGAAGAAGGGTTTGCAGCAGTAGGGCAAAAGCTCCACGAGTATCCTCACAATGAGAGACTCATGCACGGTCTTACATTCCAACTGGATGGACTTCTTTCCATGTCCGACTTGACTGCAGATGAAATGCGCCCCTATGAGGAGCAGATCCTTGAATGGTATCATCGACTTGCTGGGAGCACAGACGTAGAAATAAGCAACAGCGCAAATTTTATGTTGGCAAGCAGATATCTTCGCAGTGGAGAATATGAAAAAGCCCAGGAAATATTAGACTTAATGCCTGACAGAAACGATATTGTCGGCAGCATGGCGGATAAGTTTTGGTTACAAGTTGAAATTGATAAACATCAAGGCAAATCAGAGAAAGCGGCAGAGGATTTGCAGAGAGAATTACAGTTGGCTCTCAACAAGGTCCAGCTGCTGCTATACAAAATGATGAGTATTGAGTTAGAGTGCGGCGAATCTTTCACTGCACAAAAGATAGCAGATAAATCAGCACAGATGGTCACACTTTTTGAAATGTGGAAGTATAGCGCATTCACTGCACCATTGGAAATCGCCTTTGCGGAAAAGGATGCCGATAAATGTATTTCTATTTTGAGAGAAATGCTTGCGGCAATGCGCGAACCATGGAATATGGATAAAACCTTATTATTTAATCGCATACCTGCACAAGCGACTCAACCAGAGCAAATGATTCCTGTAATCCTTTCTGCAATGGAAAAAGAACCTCTGCTGCAAAACTCCTCAGAGTTTCAAGAACTAATCACAGAGTATAAGCGATTCAAAGGCAGGAACACTAATCAAATTATGTAAGCCGCCGATTATGGGTAACACCATGGCGGCGGTTTTCTTTGCCTATCGGCTGTCTCTGTCAAAGGATTTCTTTCTGTGCGGCTTCGGCGGTCTGTGCTTTTTCTTCATGTTCATCAAATGTCAGCGACAGTATTTTCATAATATTATCGCCCACTTTCAAAGTGTAATGTGTTTTCACATTATCATACTCTTTGTGCGTCTGCTAATTCCATAAACAAGAATAATTCCTGTTACGATATTTACAATGACACCTGATACAATCATTTTTCCTGTTAATCCAATTCCGTTATATCCAGAAAAAGCATACAGATAATACATAAAGTCTACAAAGGATATGTAATCTCCAAAAAACTGGCTAAATAAATTATTGACTAATAAAATTATCAGAGAAGCGCACATCATACTGGATATATTTGACATATACAAGGATAAAAGCACGAAAAACAGAACCATTGTTATCTGCGGAAAAGCTAATAACAACGTTTGTAACAAATATTCCTGTGCATAATCGAAGATATGACTGCCCCATAAAAAGAAACCTGTTACAATGCTGACGATTACCACAAACAAAAAACAGATTAGCGCAACTGTCAAAATACTGACAGTTTTTGCGATTAAAAGCTGTTTTTTGGAAACGCCATTCAACAAAGGCTGTCTGAACATACCGCTTGCCTTTTCTCCGCAAATCAATACTGCGCTGATAAAACTAAGGAATAGTGTACCGACAATATCAATATAGGACTGCATACACATTGTTGGAAATTTACCGCCTGCATAATATCCCATGCCATTATCTTCTTGAAGCGCATTGGAAATGATAATCACTGCCATTACGACAAAAAATAAGTATAATATCTTTTGCCTTTTCAGTCTTGCAAATTGTATATTTAATAATCTTATAATCATTTTTTACCTCTCTCAAAAATCTATTTTTTTTGTTCTGTATAGGGATATTTGAAAAAAAGCAATTCCGTACAGTATCATAATGAATATTCCTATAATCAGTTCGCTAAATGGTATTTTCTGATACTCATATGCAAACGTCCAAAGATTAAGGTAATATCCAACCCATATTTTTTGTAATAAAGCAATATTGGAACTGTATATAAATTGGTCAATCAATAAATAAATAATCACAAAAAATATTGTTTTCCATGCGTTGCGGGTACAAATACAAAGTGCAACTATACCAAGCGTTATAACTGACATATAGATACCCGATAACAGATATTTTATAATGGTTCTGATAAAGGCTGCCTGTTCAAAGATTTCATAGCCCCAACGCATAAAGGCTGT
>CBCOYO010000214.1:0-3307 GCA_965114465.1 uncultured Lachnospiraceae bacterium | reverse complement strand
CTGTACAATGCGCTCTGCACGTTTTTCCATATTTGCATGAATAAACACATTAAAAGCCTTTACCTTATCCCGTAATATAAAATCAGCGCACCGGCCCACAATCACACAGGATTCTTTTTCTGCTATTTCCAAGATAATATTTCTCTGAGCCGTCCACAATTTGTCCTGATTGGTCAGGCCCATTTCTCTGGACGAAAGCATTGCTGTAAGGAAGCCGCCGTGTGCATATTCGCTTTCTTCCTTGATATATTCCTCTGAAAGACCGCTTTTCTCCACAAGTTTTAAAATCAGTTCATGATCAAAACACGGAACCCCTAATTTATCAGCTAACTGTTTCCCAACGGTTCTTCCGCCGCTGCCAAACTCCCGGCTGATTGTAATAATTTTTTTATTCATATTGTCTGCTCCTTTCACCACAGATTTTAGGAAAACAATCCCTCAAAACGGCGGATGGCCGTTTCAAGCGGGCCATTCTTAAATTTTCCAAGCAAATATCCTGCAAGCAGTACTGCCGCTGCGACCAGAATATCCCCAAACAGTATCCCGCCGATATTGATTCCCATAAGGTCAACTCCCATAATCAAAAGCCCCCACGCAATTACAAATTGAGCCGTATACAGTGTCAGCGCAGTCCTTCCGGCACCACAGAAAGGCTTTAGCAATAGAGGCCACTTCTTTTCCAGCAAACACAACACGCCAAGCAGAATAAGCGATCCTCCCATCCCAATTAGAAGCTCAAACATGGAACCACCCTGCGGTGTGTCTGCAAGAAGCATATGCCATTGTACCGGTTGTGTATTTCGGGGCCATATTGCGTATTCGTCCACTGGCGCACCCATATAAGCCGGGAACTGCATCAGCCATTCCATAAAGGATTCCCGCAATCCCGGAAGCACATATACTGCAATGAGCTTAAATGGAATCAGGATCACAGCCCCCACCGTTATTAAATGAAAATCTGTACGCACGTCCTTAAGGTTTATTCGTCCTATTGCCATTCCTGCAACAAAGACAGGTGCCCATGCAAGAGCTGATAATGGGCCGCCTGCAATATCATACAAAAGTGCCGTATCCGAAAACAGGCTCAGTCCCAATAAAGTGAGCGGCGGGCAGACCAGAAACGAAACACCAGATATAATGAACAGTGTCTTTTTCCTGCATTGTATCAGCGTAAGCGCCAGTAAAAATATCATGGCATAAGCAGGAAGCACGACTGCAAACGGGCCATTCAGCAGGATAATAAGATACCCCGCTAAATCAATAAATACGGCCCGCGCCAGTATCCGTGTCCGCATCTGTCCCGGTTTTATTCCACGCTCCAACATCCCCTGTGTCATTAGGGAATATGAAATCCCGGAACAAAGCATAAACAATATCATCGTGTTGCCAGATACGAAACTGTTTCGTTCATTTAATGCAAAATGCTGTATGTACATTCCGATTACTGCCAGTCCTCTTGCAGCATCTAACGCCAGCATTCTTTTTGAGTCCGATTTTTCAGAAAATGTCACTATATTTTCCATAGATTACGAGTCTCCATTCATTTTACTATTCAATTTCTTTATTCATTTTCTTCAATTCCGCTCCAATCAGTATTACCGCAAGCATAACAGCAGCAAAATCAGCAATCGGCCCTGCTGCAAGAATCCCGTTAATTCCAAATACCACGGGCAGAATCAGCATCAGCGGCATTAAAAACAAGACTTGGCGGCTCAAGGACGTAACAATCCCTTTGACTGGTTTGCCTATAGACGGGAAGAAACTTGCGCCTATAATCTGGAAACCAAGAACCGGTGTCATCATGTAATATATCTGCAGATATTTCTTTGCAAAATCGAAATACATTTCACTGCCTGAACCAAATACCCCGATCAGTTGATTCGGGAACAGCAAAAACAGCAGATATGCAATACAGGAAATACACAATGCGTATTTTGCGGCAGTCAATACAGTATCCTTGACACGTTTATATTTCTTTGCGCCATAATTAAATCCTATAATCGGCTGGCAGCTCTGCCCAATACCGGAAGCAATCGTATTCACAAAAATAGCAATCTTTCCCACAACTCCCGCAGCCGCGAGTGCGTCTGTCCGGCCATAGACAGATAATTCTCCATAATAACCAATCGTATTATTGGTCACTGTCTGTACGATTACATGTGCAAACTGAGTTAATCCGGCAGGCAGACCGATCAGGAATATCCATTTCACCGTATGAAAACTTATCTTAAAACAGCAGCGGTCTATTTTGAATGATTTAAAACGAAAAAGATAGAATACCGTAACGCACGCACTAATAATCTGCCCTATGATGGTCGCAAGTGCCGCTCCTGTCATACCCATACCAAAACCGAAAATGAAAATCGGGTCTAATATGCAATTCAACACCGCTCCCAGCAGAGTACATAGCATTGCTCCATTTGGATTTCCATCTGCACGGATTAACTGGCTTCCGCCTGTTGACAGAATATAGAATGGAATACCTATGGCAATGACACGGGAATATTCCATAGAATAATCCATCAGTTCTCCTCTTGCGCCAAATAAATACATGATCGGCTTAAGGAAAATCAGCGTTACCATCATAATCAGCACTCCGGCACCTGCCATAAGCACCAAGCTGTTGCCGATTGCCCTCTTAGCCTCATCATGATTATTTTCGCCCATACGCAGGCTGAAATGCGATGCCCCACCTGCCCCAAACATAACAGCAAAGGCAGTCATAAGCAGCACTAACGGATAAGCAATATTCGTTGCGCTGTTGCCAATCGTTCCGACACTCTGTCCTATAAAAATCTGGTCTACAATATTATAAATTGCGCCCACCAGATTGGCCGCAATGGCAGGAACTGCAAACTGCCGAATCAGCTTACTCACTTTTTCTGTTGCAAGGGGATTTTGTACCTCTGCCTGTTGTATCGTTTCATCCATTATGATCAATCTCCCTTCAATGTACTTATTTTACTAACGATGTTAGCAATATTGTCCAAAAAAATGCAGTCCTCAATTTTGACCACATTTTTTATATTTTCATAATCTTTCTCTCTATCCGAAGAAGCTCCTTTGCATCCTCCGGGCCGATATTTTTCAGCATCTGTACGACTACTTCAACGATTTCTGCCCTTTTTTTCTCAACTTCCTTTCTCCCTGTTTCTGTTAGGGTTATAATGGTCTGCCGACAATCCTCCGTATCTGCTGCGCGAACAACCCATTCCTTTTTTACCATTTGGTTCAGTAAGGCGGCTATACGGGCAGAGCTGACATCCATGCCCCTGCTCAAATCCTTCGGGAATGCCGTCCCGCCATG
>CBCOYO010000213.1:0-3334 GCA_965114465.1 uncultured Lachnospiraceae bacterium | reverse complement strand
TGGATAACGGGTGAGGACGTGTACGGATTGTTCCACTTCGCTTTTTGTCACTACGCGCCCCCAGTGGATGGATTGATTGTAGTTTCCCTCGGCAATGACCATCGAATCATCATTGACCTGAAGTACAATCACGCTGTGCCCGAGAGATATTCTTAATATATCTCCGACATTGATATCTGCAAATTCAAATTCTTTCAGCATCCGCGCGGGCAGTGTTCCGAATGCTGCGTCGCTTAATTGGAAAGCAAAGTTTACACAGCCCGTGCCCATGGTTGCAATCTCACCATTTTCTCCTCTTCCCCCCTTCCACGTATATGTACCGCTGCTGGCATCCGTCCAATGCATTCCCTCCGGAAACTTTGACTGTAAGGCAATCATGGCCTCATAGGCTTCCTGTGGAGTTGGGACGTTCCCATCTTCATCGGCGGCGCGTGCAGTCATCTTCTCCGCCATTTCTGTTTCGATTTCCGTGGTTTCTTCGTCTGTTGCGGTTTCCGTGGTTTCTTCGTCTGTTGCGGTTTCTGTGGTTTCTTCGTCTGTTGCGGTTTCTGTGGTTTCTTCGTCTGTTGCGGTTTCCGTGGTTTTTTCTTCCATCGTTTCGGATTCTGTCGATTCGTCCGATGTTTCCGTTGGAACAACTTCCGTTTCCGCCGATTCGTCCGATGTTTCTGTCGGAATAATTTCCGTTTCCGTCGATTCGTCCGATGTTTCTGTCGGAATAATTTCCGTTTCCGTCGATTCGTCCGATGTTTCCGTTGGAACAGCTTCCGTTTCCGTCAATCCGTCTGATGTTTTTGTCGCTCTGCTTGACGTTTTCGTTGATTCGTCCAATGTTTCCGTCAATTCGCCTGACGTTTCTGTTTTCCCTTCTGCCGTCGTTTCTGTTTGTATTTCCGTTCTTCCTTTCATTATTGAACTCTCAGATGCATACGCCGGAATTTCCACACCGGATACGGATAAAATACCCGACAACGCCAGACACGCCAGCTTTTTAAATAATTTTTGTTTCATGAAATCACCATGCCTTTCCCAACTCATTCCGTGCGAAAAACGTACTACAGATAAGTAAAAATCCATCGCAGAAGGTGATTTTGCATGGATTTTTACCCGTTACTGGAACGGAGCGAACAGTAGCAAATGTAAACGGTGTTGTGTATTATGCCATGAACTGTTCCTTGCTACGTCCCCCATTTTTGCATTTTTAACAGTATAGCATAGTTTACAAAAGAAGTCTATATACGAATTTTGCGGAATACAGCCTGCCATGAAAGTGCCTTGTGTGTTATTTATAAAAAGTTGGTTACTTTTCACATCCACGCCAAAGTAGTGGGAATTATGCGCCAAAATGCTAAAAGCTTTCGCTTTTTTACTTTAGCATTTTGTGTGCAAAATCTGTTATAATTCACACCTCAGTAACTTATAAGCTAATAAAAATAAAAACTGGCATGAGTGTGAATTGTAACAAAAGTTGGTAACAGTGTAATAAAATGTAGTGGTTGAAGGTATCCAGCCCATCGCGAAGCGATTTCCAATGGATGGATACGTAACAGTTCAATGGGTTATCTGAACTGTTACAAAAGTTGTAAAGTGGTGTAATATTTTTATATTTTATAATTGATGATAATGGTATTTCTTGTTATACTTTTATTTAGAACGGATTAACATATAAAGGGAGGAAAAGAGAGAATGAAAAAATTAGCATTGCTTGTTTATCCAGAATTTAGTTTACAGGAAGTAATGAATTTATCCAGATTATTTCGATGGAATTATAATATTTTTACAGAAGTAATTGCAACAAGTAAAAATGCAGTGAAAAGTGAAGAGGGAATACTTGTTCTGCCTGAGAAAACAGTGGATACATTTTGCGTAGACGATTATATGTGTTTGATAATGCCGGGGTGCAGTGATTTTACAGAAGCATTTCAAGATAAGAAATTATTTGAATTTCTAGCTTCCTTTTGTGGAAACGATAAGTTTGCAATTGGAGCAATTTGTTCTGCGCCACTTTTTTTGGCACGTGCAGGTATTTTGAAAGGTAAGCAGTATACAGGTTCTATTTATATGGATTTTTTCGATTTATGTCCATTTTTAGAGAGAGGAAACTTTGTTCCTGCACCGATTGTTATTTCTGATAATATTGTAACTGCCGGAGGAAGTAATTTTAATGGATTTGCGGTTGCAATGGCGCATCTTTTGGGACTGGAATGCCCTGATAAAATATTAAGCGGCTATATGGATGATTGGGCAGAAGAAGAATATGAACAATACCTTCCCGAAGAAGCGATTGAAGAAGCAAAAGCGATGTTTTCGCTTGCATAGTGCTGTAGAAATATTTTATTTCATAGAAACGAGGAAAATAAAGATGTCAACTATTATTATAAAAATGGATTCACAGAAGCTGATACATCCCAATTTGGATATGCGTTACACCGTACCAGACTATATTCAGGAGTACACAAAAGGAAAAATAACAGATAACGGATACGATTATGTAAATGAAAGCGGCACAGAACTTGCTGTATGGATTGATGCGGAAGATGCCGCCGCACAAGTTGAAGATGTGATTGATTGTTTAAAAACGAAAAGGTTCTGTGGTAATGATTTATCCCAGACTGTACAAATCTACATTTCTGATCAGGACAGCGCAGAGCTTAAAGACTGCAAAGAAATAATATTTACACGCAATAAAGAAGGAGAACAGCCGCTGCCGGATTATATTAAGATTTCAATAATAGAGGAGCGAAATCTCGTAGAAGTAAAATTTATGGTGGAAGCACCGAAGCCTTTTGCATTAGGAAAGAAATTAAAAGAAATAGACCTGAATGCGAAGATGAACGGCTATCACTGGGGAGTGCTTTTAGAATACTGTATTGAAAGGGAACTGCCGGATTTACTGGAAGGAATGGAAACGGATTGCGAGGAGGATTGTTATACGGCTTTTTATGAAAATACGCTAGAGAATCAGAAAAGGGCAGGACGGCTTGCGGATCTCATCGGATATTGGGTGGAGGACGAAGAGGATTTATGCAGGCTGCTTGTTGCGATAGAATATGAAGATGGTTTGGAATGGGATTGAGATACCCACAAAAAAGTAAGTAATTTACGAAAGAAAGGTATTATGCCAGAATATTAATGTTTTTTTATTTTTGGTGATGCAAAATGTATGTAACAGTTCAGGTAGGGGCTGTCGCAATAAGCCTTGATGATACAAGATATTGCATAAAACACAGCATGGTATTATGCTATCTTGTATAAATTCTCCTTAATGCGACACCCCCGTAATAAAATGTAGTGGTTGGAGGTATCCAGCCCATTGCGAAGCGATTTCTAATGG
>CBCOYO010000212.1:0-3334 GCA_965114465.1 uncultured Lachnospiraceae bacterium | reverse complement strand
CATATTGCAACGGATGATGGCAGTGCAGGCATAAAAGGAACGGTAATGGAAGCAATTGCCGCACAACAGTTAACCGCAGACGTAATCTTTGCCTGCGGGCCAATGCCGATGCTGCGTGCAGTGAAGGCGTATGCGCAGGAGCAGGGAATTTCTGCTTATATTTCTTTGGAGGAACGTATGGCGTGCGGTGTAGGCGCGTGTCTTGGTTGTGTGGTGAAAACGCGGGAAATTGATCATCATTCTCATGTAAGAAATGCGCGGATTTGCACTGACGGGCCAGTATATTTAGCAGAAGATGTCGAAATATAGCTTACGGGAGAGCATAATTATCTTGGATGATACTGGGAAATTTTTGCTTGTGAGTATAGAATAGGGAGGGTTTTTATCGCATGGAGATTAATACAAAAGTAAATATAGCAGGCGTTATTTTAAAAAATCCAGTAATGACGGCATCCGGTACTTTTGGTTCTGGCATGGAATATGCAGAATTTGTAGATTTAAACGGTTTGGGAGCAGTGGTAACAAAAGGCGTTGCCAATGTGCCGTGGGAGGGGAATCCTACTCCGCGGATACAAGAAACTTATGGCGGAATGCTAAACGCTATTGGATTGCAAAATCCGGGAATTGACGTATTTATACAGCGGGATATCCCATTTTTAAAACAGTTTGATACAAAAATAATTGTAAATGTCTGCGGACGTTCGATAGCGGATTATGTGGAAGTGGTGGAAAAGCTGGGCGATCAGTCAGTAGATTTATTGGAAATCAATGTTTCATGTCCTAATGTCAGCCACGGTGGTATTGCGTTTGGGCAGAATCCAGATAACCTTTTTGAGATAACAAAAGAAATAAAAGCAAAGGCAAAACAGCCAATTATTATGAAACTTTCACCGAATGTAACGGATATTGCAGAAATGGCGAAGGCAGCGGAGGCGGCTGGAAGTGATGCGCTTTCTTTAATTAATACGATTACAGGGATGAAAATTGATATTCATAAAAGAACATTTGCGCTTGCCAATAAGACGGGCGGGTTGTCTGGCCCTGCGATTAAGCCAATTGCTGTCCGTATGGTCTATCAGGCGGCAAAAGCAGTGCAGATTCCTATTATCGGCATGGGAGGCATTGCGAATGGAGAGGATGCAGTGGAGTTTATGCTTGCGGGTGCGTCAGCCGTTGCGGTCGGCGCAATGAATTTTGTCAATCCATATACGACGCAGGAGGTTGCAGCGGGAATTGTGGAGTATATGAAACGGTACAACATTGCAGATATTAATGAAATTATTGGAGCAGTATGTTATACTGCAAACCGCCAGAATTTACAGTGATGCCTTCAGGAAAGTACATGACTGGCGGTTCGCAGTCTGGTTGCACTGTAAATTTAATCGGTGTGCAGTATAAACTAACGATCGTTAAGATTTTCCAATTTCTGCACAGCCCATATTGCATAAGCGGCAATACGTGCTGTGCAAAAAGGAAAATCTAATTGCTCGTGAGTATCACGTTTCTAACAAAATAACAGATGATATTCTAAAATAATTACAGAAAATAACACATAAACAAACCTTCCAAGGAATACAATTTTAATACGTTTACCATGTATAATTTGTATGTTTTGGGAGGTTTTTCGCTGGTATGGAATTATTGCAGAAAAGTGTTCATACGGAAAAGATAAAATCAAAGGGCATGCTTCAAGTACCGTTGGAGGAAGATATTAATGTTTCGGATACAAAGCCAGATGTAGCGCGGATTATTTACAGCAGCGGCGATATTAAACTGGATGAGATTAAAACAGGAATGAATAAAATCTGGGTAAAGGGTCAGCTTTGCTATCAGATTTTGTATCAGGCGGAAGGTGGTGAGAGTGGGGAACTTGCGGGCATGGAGGGTGGACTTCCCTTTATGGAGGAGATTTATCTGGAAAAAATCGAGGGGCAGGACAGAGTAATCTGCAAGGCGGACTTAGAGGATATGCGGGTACATATGATTAATTCGAGAAAGCTAAGTATTCAAGCAGTAATTAGTCTTGAGCCGCGTGTAGAGGAAACCATGACAGAAGAACTTTGCGTAGAACTTGAAGGAATCAACAATATTTCAGGAGGTGGTGAGGATTGCTGTGATAAGCTGGAATATCGCAAAAAATCGCTGGATTATCTCGAAACGGTAGTAAAGAAGCGCGATTTGTTACGGATTCATGAAGAAGCAAAACTGCCCTCCGGTATGCCGGATATTGGTTCTATACTATGGAAAAGTATGGATATCAGCAATATCACCTTCCGCTCCCTTGAGGATAAATTGGCAGTTAGCGGTGAGATGAATATATTTATCGTGTACCGTGAGGATAATAGCGACAAAGTAAACTGGTATGAAACCACGATACCCTTCAATGGGACAGTAGACTGTCAGAACAGCCGTGAAAATATGGTAACCGATGTGTCCTATGATATTGGACATGAAGAAATTACGGTGCGTGATGATTCTGATGGAGAGCCGCGGATTATCGGTGTTGAATCAACACTCGAACTAGAAATTAAACTGTTTGAAAAAGAAACAACGCCGATTGTGGCGGATGTTTATGGGGTAAATTGTGAAGTGACAGCAGCAACGGAAATAAAGGATTTTAGAAATCTACTGACAGAATTAAATATAGAAGAAAAAATTACAAAGAACGTAGAGTTGGAGTCTACCGATCCCAAAATACTGCAAATCTGCCACAGTGATGCAAAAGTTGAGATTGAGGAAACAGTTTTTCAAGAAGATGAGATAACCATAAGCGGAAATTTAGCGCTTCAGGTATTATATACTTCAAGCGAAGACCCTACGGGCTTTTATCCGATAAAAGAAAATATACCATTTGAAATAACAAGACAAGTGCCGGGGCTGGGGCAGGCAGACGTCGAACAATTTTCGCTGTTTGCACAGTCGAACAATCCTTCGATTTCCTTGAAAGATGGGGCACAGTTGGAAGTAAGGATTGTGTTAAATCTGCGGATATTGGTTTATAATACAAACAAGGAGGATATTTTAACAGATTTAAAGGTCGCGCCGATTGATACCGCAGTACTGGAACGCCTGCCGGGATTTGTGATCTATTATGTGAAACAAGGCGATTCTCTTTGGCAGATTGGGAAAAAATACTATGTAAGCGTAGAGCGGTTAAAAGAGATTAATAATTTGACTAGCGAGGAAATTAAGGCAGGAGATCGTCTTTTAATTGTAAAATAAAGGAAACAAAGCTGCTTATGCGCATTACGTGCAGAAAAAAGGGACTGTCAGCAAATGATGCAGTATGCCCAATATATTGTCTAAATTATTTATCTAAGCAACAATATATTGT
>CBCOYO010000211.1:0-3337 GCA_965114465.1 uncultured Lachnospiraceae bacterium | reverse complement strand
GATATTTTTTCCATAAAGCCATTTCAGCTTGACAAAATAGGGTAGCTTCCTATGATTTATGGAGAGCCATTTGACAGATTGATTATTTCACAGGCTATTGCGGAAAATTTAATACTTATCACAAAAGACGGAACAATACCACAGTATGATGTGGAAGTTCTATGGTAAATTAAATTTAGAAACAAAAATATTCCCCTATCCAATTGCACCGCCTCACATAAAGGTACTTAATTGGGTAGGGGAATTATTTTTTTTAATTCATAGTATTATTCGGTTTCTGCTGCTGGTGTTTCTGGAACAGCGGGTGGCGGGTTTTGTGCTGCCTGCTGCATCTGCTGTAATTGCAGAGCTTGCTGCTGGATTACCTCCTGTGCGTTTGGTGCGGCGAAGAAAACATTGTTATGCGGACACATCTGCGATGGATCTGTCGCTGCTGGATCAGTGGTGTTAACACCTGTGGAATCGGGTGTTGCCTGCCCTTTTAGTGCACTTGCAAGAGAAGTATCCTGTAACCGCATAGGAATATGCTCGGAGATAGAGGTCTGTCGGAAAGGACATAATTCCGTTGCTGTTAGTCCTGTATATGCACAAATATTGGAAGTATAGTGTACATCACACGTTTCGGTAGGAACAGTGCCCTCGGCAAAATATTCTGTTCGTACACAGCCGTCGCATATACCTGCAATCGGAAGCCTTCCAGATTTTGAACAAACAGAGGCTGTTACAATACCACTGCAGGAAGGGAAGGACTTGTACTCCAAATTTTCATGAATTTTGGACATTACTTCACGCCAGAGGTTTTTAGCAAGGTTTTTTTCCTCAGCGCTTATAAGGTTTGCGTTGTTGTCATAGCCTGCCCATGCAGTAGCAGTGTAATATGGCGTGTAGCCACAGAACCAAACATCTTTATAATCAGAAGTCGTTCCTGTCTTTCCTGCAATTGCCATATTCGGGAAACGGCATCTGCCGCCAGTACCAGAAGTAATAACGTCTTCCATTGCGTCTGTTAAAAGCCATGCAGTAGTTTCTTTGATAACTTGTGTTGTTTCTGGAACAGTGTTGTCAATAAGCACGTTTCCGTCGTGATCTACGATTTTCGTATAAAGTTTTGGCTTAATATATGCGCCTTGGTTTGCGATTGCAGCATAACCTGCGTTTAATTCCATATTTGTTACGCCGTCGGTAATGCCGCCAAGTGCAAGAGGTTGACCAATATCAGAAAGAACGGTTCCGTCTTTCATTACACGGCGTTCTACCAGTGTGTTAAAGCCGAAATTCTGTAAATAGTCAAAACCAAGCTGCGGTGTAATCTGTGTTAATGCTTTAACTGTAACAACATTTGCCGACCATGTAATTGCATAGCGGTACGAGAGAAGTCCTCTATATGTTTTGCCCCAGTGGTTTGCAATGGGTCTGCCGTTTGCATAGCTGTAAGGTGCGTCATTTTGAACAGAAGCAAGCGTTGCGCCTGCGCTGTCGAGTGCTGGTGCATAGGTAGATAACACTTTAAAGGTCGAACCGGGCTGTCTGGTAGCATTGGATGCGCGGTTAAAGGTGCGGCTTGCTTCCTTCGTGCCGCGTCCGCCAATCATAGCGACAACATAACCTGTCGATTGATCTTCGACTGTTAAAGATACTTGCGGTTGTGGAGTAAGTGTGACTTTTTCGCTTTCTACTTCATCGCCTTCAGACATTACTGCGGCTTTGTAGGCTTCAATTGCTTCGTAAGCTTCCTCCTGTGATTTATACAGCAGATTGAAAGAAGCATTCTGCTGCCTGTAATACGTTCGGAACATTTCAGTGCTGTGATTTTCCTTTTCCCCGTTGGCTTTTACAATAGTAAGTGCATAATTAAGATACCACTTTGTATTGGCGGGATAATTTTCTTCATTATTGAAAACGGAGTCACAGATCGCCTGAATATCAGGGTCTTGAGTGGTATAAATGCTCAAACCGCTTCGATAAACCAAATTGTTTGCCTGCGTTTCATTATAGCCTTTGATTTCCATTAAATCCTGCAAAACTTGTTCAGTTACGGCATCTACAAAGTATGTATAAACCGTATTACTTTCTTTCGACAGATTAACTGTAGCAATTCTGCTGTAGACATCATCTGCCATTGCTTCGTCATATTCTGCCTGCGTAATATATTCCATATCCAGCATATTGTTTAATGCTTTGTCGCGGCGTCTTTTATTATTTTCTGGGTAAGATATGGGATTGTTCCCCGCAGGGTTTTGAGTAATGGCGGCTATTACAGCGCATTCAGACAGCGTAAGCTGATAGGTTGGCTTATTAAAGTACCGTGCAGCGGCTGCCTTTACACCCAATGTGTTTTGCCCAAGGTTAATGGTGTTCATATATGCTTCCAGAATCTGTTCTTTCGACCATTTTTTCTCAAGTTCCATCGCTAAATACTGCTCTTGAACTTTTCGTCTGATTTTCTGGATTTCTTCTTCGTTTACCCAGTCTTCAAAAACATTGTTCTTAATAAGTTGCTGCGTAATCGTTGAAGCGCCTTGAGATAATTTCCCTGTTTCCAAAACATGGAAGCCCGCGCGGATAATACCTTTAAAATCAATACCGTTGTGTGTATAGAAGCGTTCGTCTTCAAGTGCGACAAAGGCGTCTGCAAGATATTGCGGAATTTGTTCCATTTTTTCATAACTTCGGTTAGAATCTGATGCAACTAGCTTTGTTGTTTCATTTCCTTTTGCGTCATAGATGACGGTTGCATAATGTGAAGGCATTACGGATACCACATCAATATCTGGTGCAGAATAAAGGATTCCTTTAAATGCACCAATTGCAAAACATGCGACGGTAATGCCAATTGAAATTACGACGACAAGCAGTAATTTCAAGGCAGAAATAAAACATAGCTTTTTGAGCTTTATTGTTTTTGAAGTTAGGGATTTCTGGATTTTATGTATTCCTTTTCTCCCGTAATTCATAAATTCACCTCCAAATATAATGTAAAAATAAAATTGTGATTTTGTTTTGTTACAGTATAGCCAAAACTTTGGGCTTTCCTATTATAACAAATTATGGGTAGTAATGAAAGTTATTTTATTAAAAAATAATAAGTTTTATGGTAAACAGTTACAATTCACACTTATGCCAGTTTTTATCAGCTTATTGGTCACTGAGGTGTGAAAAGTAACGGTAAACAACAAAGGCTGACACTTATTCTCTATTTATAATTTTGGACAGGGAGGTTACTTTTTATGCGTTTTTGTGGTAAAATCAGGTAACAGTTTAGGCAGGTCTGCGCATTTACTGTGCTGACCGTAATAAAATGTAGTGGTTGGAGGTATCCAGCCCATCGCGAAGCGAT
>CBCOYO010000210.1:0-3396 GCA_965114465.1 uncultured Lachnospiraceae bacterium | reverse complement strand
GTGCACATCAAAAAAATCCACAAGTACATACTCTTTTACGCCGACTGCCCTTGTAATAATATTTTTGTCTGGATGTGTCCGCGCCGCTTCCCAATCCATTCCACCAAGGTTTACCATCTCCGCTACAAGTGAGTGATCCTGCGTAATCTGTGTGATAAATTCATTGACAATATACATTCTACTATCGCCAATATTGGCAACTGTCACCACATTTCCTGCACAGGTTGCCATTACAATTGTTGTACCCATGCCCCGAAGCCTGCCATCCTCCCTCGAACGCTGATAAATAAAAGCATTTGCCTCATCTATTGCCTTCTGCATAATATTCTCTGGGTCATGTTCCTGTGCATAGCTGCGAACCACCTCCACTACCTTTTCCACCGTATGCTTTGACGCATAATCGCCTGCGTTATGTCCTCCCATACCATCAGCAACGATAAAAAGATTGGGCAAATTCCCAACAGGCTTATCGGAAGTATAAATATAATCTTCGTTAATTTCCCGTCTTTTTCCGACATCTGTTTTTGAAAATAACTTCACTGGTTCTCCTCCAATCCCTTTCGTATCTCTTTATTCGTAAAGAATATGCCTGCGCAGTTGTCCACACGCGCCGTCAATATCTCTCCCCATTTCCCTTCTAATAGTAACATTAATATGTTTTTTTTCAAGTTTATTTTTGAAATTTAAAACTTCTCTTTTATCCGATTCTACAAAATTCCGCTCTTTTATTGGGTTTACGGGGATTAAATTGATATGAAACGACTGTGCATGATCTACACAATATTGCGAAATCAGCCTACAAAGGTTTTGTGCATCCTCATTCGTGTCGTTTACGCCGCCTACAAGACTGTATTCAAATGTCACTCTGCGCCCCGTCTGCGCAAAATAATATTGACAAGCTTCCATTACACTCTCCAATGGATATTGATTTGCAATCGGCATCAATTCGCGCCGCTTTTCCTGTGTTGCGCCGTGCAGCGAAAGCGCAAGCGTTATTTGGAGTTTTTCGTTTGCAAGCCGCTTCATCTCCTCCACCAATCCGCAAGTCGAAACGGTTATATTTCTCTGACTAATATGCAAGCCTTCTTCACTATTTAAAAGATAAATAAAACGTATCAGATTCTCATAATTATCCAATGGCTCGCCAGTTCCCATCACCACAACATTGGACACACGCTCGCCTGTACTCCTTGCAATTGCGTAAATCTGATCCAGCATCTCCGAAGGCAGCAGCCCTCGCTCCAAGCCATCAATGGTAGATGCACAGAAGCGGCAGCCCATACGGCAGCCCACCTGCGACGAAATACACACAGAATTACCGTGATGATATTTCATCCATACACTTTCCACAAGATTTCCGTCCGAAAGCGCAAATAAAAATTTTTTCGTACCGTCGATTTTTGAAGTTTGTACGCAAACTTCCTTTAGTGACGTATAGGAATAATGTTCCTCTAGTTTCTCTTTTAAGGCTTTTGGAATATTGGTCATTTCTGCATAATCCCGTGCCATTTTCTGATGCATCCACTCATAAAGCTGCTTTGCACGAAATGATTTTTCTCCAAGCTGTTCCATCTGCGCCTTTAACTCTGTTAGGGAAAGCGATTTAATATCCAGTTTACCCGTTTTAAAATTTGTTAATTCCAATTGTAATCGTTCCTTATATTCTATCATATATTTAATAATCTGAATGTCAATGGTTTTTAGCTGTATTTATACAACTGTTTTTGTAAAAACGCTAATAAAGAATCCATCTGCCATCTGTCTATCGGGAAAAAGCTGCAAATATCTTTGTTCTGTAATATCTGCCTGCACCTGTTGTGGGAGCGCATCTGCAAATGAAACTGGCGTTAGCTTCAGTTCTTTCATTATCCATGCGGTATTTTCCTCATTTTCCTTCTGATTAATTGTACAAGTGCAAAACAGCAGCCTTCCGCCCTGCTTTAAATATCCTGCCGCCGTTCTTAATATACGCCGCTGTAGTTCCACAAGTTCCTCTATTGCATCTGGAGAAATTTTATATTTAATATCACGCTTTTTACCGATAACGCCAAGCCCTGAACAAGGTACATCCGCAATCACAATATCTGCTTTTCCCTCCAAATCTGCGCAGGGTTTCACGGCATCCCATGTTGTAACCGCAATTTTTTCCAAGCCGCAGCGTCTACAGTTTTCTTTCATTAAAAGCACTTTACTCCCTGCACTATCGCCAGCTCTAATAGTATAATCCGTGATTCCTTCCCTTTCGAGCAGATCCGCTAAAAGCATCGACTTTCCTCCAGGCGCTGCACAGATATCCACTGCAAGAAGCGGCATCACATTTTCTGTGTGAAATCTCTGGAAAAAGTTCCCTGCCTGTAAAGCTTCCACTGCAAGCATCGAACTAACGTCCTGCACAACAAAAGCCCCGCTTTCATAGCCTGCAAGCTTTGTGATATCATCTGTTCTTGAAATTTGATATGCATACGGCAGATACGGAATCGACGTTATTTTGCCGCCATGCTCGTCAAGCATAGCTTTAAGGGCAGCAATATCGGTTTCTATCGTTTCCTTTCTGCGAAATCGTATGGACACAGGCCGCTCTATTAAAAGGCTTCGCAAAAGCTGCTCTGTTTTCTCTGTGCCAAGCTGATTCGTCCACAGCTCTACAATCCATTCCGGCATAGAATACGCCACGGAAGCATTCGGATATTCAATGGCATCTTTATTCCTTGCAATGGTTCTAAGAACACCATTTACAAAACCCTTTAGAGAAGTAAAGCCCTTCATCTGCGCCAGCTTTACCGCCTCATTACACGCCGCTGCATCTGGCACACTGTCCATATATAAAAACTGGTATACGCTCATTCTCAAAATCATAAGAATTACTGGTTTTATTTTCTTCATCGGAACTTTAGAAAAACAATTAATACAGTAATCCAATTCTATCATACGCTCCAGCGTTCCTTCAAACAGCCGTTTTATAAAAGACTTTTCCTGCTGTGACAGATAATTGTATTTGTTTAATACCTCCCGCACTGCAATATGCGAATGTACTCCCTGCCCGTCTTTTGTGACAGACAGCAGCATTTCCAATACCAACAGCCTGCTATTCACCTTTTGCATAATGCTCCCGCCCTTCTATCGACAAAGTTTATCGTTACTTTTCACACTCACGCCAAAGTAGTGGGAATCATGCGCCAAAATGCTAAAAGCTTTCGCTTTTTTACTTTAGCATTTTGTGTGCATCAATTGTTGCAATTCACACCGAATGTTCGTAAATTGGTGCAAAATCTGGCGTTGGTGTGAATTGTAACAGTTTATCTTATACTCACGAGCGATTAGATTTTCCTTTCTACACAGCACGTATTGCCCGCTTATGCAATATGGGCTGTACAGAAATTGGAAAATCTTAACGGT
>CBCOYO010000209.1:0-3516 GCA_965114465.1 uncultured Lachnospiraceae bacterium | reverse complement strand
CACGTATTGCCTGCTTATGCAATATGGGCTGTGCAGAAATTGGAAAATCTTAACGGTCATCAGTATATATCCAGTCTTTGCAAAAAATATATGAATAAATATGATGTACTGAAGAAATATTTTGGCTATTCCGATTTCCGTGAGGGGCAGGAGATACTGATTGACAGCATTTTAAAGGGACGGGATGTGCTGGGCATTATGCCCACCGGTGCAGGGAAATCCATCTGCTATCAAGTTCCTGCCTTGCTGCTTGCGGGAGTTACTTTAGTAATTTCCCCGCTGATCTCCCTAATGAAAGACCAAGTACAGGCACTGAATCAGGCAGGTGTTCACGCTGCCTATATCAATAGTTCCCTTAGTGATACCCAGATTTCCAAAGCCCTGCGTCTGGCAGCAGCCGGACAATACAAAATTATCTACGTTGCACCAGAACGGCTGGAAACTTATGAGTTTTTGCAGTTTGCGCATCGTGTGGAAAGCACAATCGGAATTTCTATGCTTACGGTGGACGAAGCACACTGTATTTCGCAATGGGGACAGGATTTCCGCCCAAGCTATCTGAAAATTGTGCAGTTTATAAAGCAGTTAAACAAACGCCCAATCCTTAGCGCATTTACAGCAACCGCGACAGAAAATGTCAAAGAAGATATTGTCTGCGTTTTAGGGTTGCAGCGCCCAGAGGTGCTTATTACGGGATTTGACCGCAAAAATCTATATTTTGCAGTAGAAACGCCTTCAAAAAAAGACACGTATGTCATAAATTATGTGAAAAAACATAGCACGGAAAGCGGCGTAATTTACTGCTCCACTCGAAAAAATGTAGAATCTATGTATGAATTATTACACGCAGAGGGCATTCCTGTTTCTAAATACCATGCCGGATTATCGAACGAAGAACGCATACAGAATCAAGAAGATTTTATTTATGACAAATATCCTGTAATGATTGCCACAAACGCATTTGGGATGGGAATTGATAAATCGAATGTTCGTTACGTTCTTCATTATAATATGCCGCAAAGTTTGGAAAACTATTATCAAGAAGCAGGAAGGGCAGGGCGCGACGGTGAGCGTGCAGAATGTATTCTGCTTTATTCGGCGCAGGATGTTATGATTAACCGCTTTTTACTTGATAATAAAGAGCAGAATCCGGAGTATACTGCGGAGGAAATTGCTGCGATTCGGGAACGCGACGAGGACAGGCTGCGCGCAATGATTTATTACTGCTTAACAACAAGATGCTTACGTGAGTATATTCTGCGGTATTTTGGCGAAACCGGAACGCCGCGCTGTGAGAACTGTTCCAACTGCGAGAAAGAATATGAAGAAACAGATGTAACAGAAGCGGCGCAGAAAATTATTACCTGTATCCGTGAAGTGCGTCAGCGGTATGGGATTAACGTAATTGCAGGAATGCTTGCCGGAGAAACGCGTGCAAAGCTTCGGGAGTATGGTGTTATGGAGTATACGTCTTATGCAAGCCTAAGCACATACCGCGAGGCGGAAATTAAGCAGATTATTAATCAAATGTTGACCGAAGACCTGCTTCAGACGAGCAATGACAAATATGGGCTTTTGAAAGTTACACCGAATGCATATGCCGTCTTAAAAGGTGACAGAAGTGTCATGTTTCGTAAATGGAAAGCTGATACTTCCAAAGAAAATGCATTTTCGTCGGAAAGCAGCGCAGAGAGCACAGATATAAACAGCAAAATGCGTAAGTCCGATATTTTAAATTCCAGAGGTTTGGAACTGTTTGAATTGTTGCGCAGCCTTCGTGCAGAAATTGCCAGAGAGGAAAGCTTGCCGCCGTATATTATTTTTTCTGATAAAACGCTTGTCGATATGTGTGTTAAAGCGCCGCTTGACAAAATGGAAATGCTAAAAGTATCCGGTGTCGGCGAAAATAAATATATGCGCTATGGGGAACGCTTTCTAAAAACGATTTATGACTATACTGGCGGCGTCCGTGAGAAATTCTATTTTGGCGAGAGTAGTGAATTATCGGCAGCCGCTGCCCCGCGAAGCCAAAGTACGAGAGGTTTTCACAAAAAAGTTGATTTTTATTTGACAAAACAGCAGGCAGCATTATTTCCATATGCAGACAAATATCTGATAACAGAAATTGCAGAACAGCTAAACAATCTGCGCAATATCGAAACCACGAAGAAAACTTCTGGTGCAGAACTGTTTCGCCGTATGCAGGCAGAAGAATACGCCGCCGAAGTTTTTCAAGACGGATTTTGGAAACGCCAAGTCACGCCCAAAGGCGCACAGGCAGGACTGTCTTTGGGGATAAGGATAAGCAAAAAGGGAACAGAATATGAAGACCTCTACTATAATGAAGCAGCGCAGAAAATGATTGTGGGGTGGGTTACAGAGAATGAGTAACTAAATGTAAGCGGAAATAATACAGATACAATCGAGTACAGAAGTTTACTTCTTAATCAGTAACCAGAGGGAGCAGCATGGGAAAAGCGATCAAAAAAGAGCAGATAGCAATCATCATCGTGATTGCAGTACAATTTATTTTTATGCTTTATTGGGGCATTCAGAAAAGCGGCTATTATGTGGATGAATTTTTTACATTTGATAATGCACATTATATCTCCGCGTCAACACCAGAGCGCATTAAATTATATGATGCAGAGTTTCTTGCTTATGATAAATGGCATAAAATTTCCGATTTAAAAAGTACATTGTCTGTGAAAAGAGAGGAATCGCTGTTTTCGGATTCGTTGGGCTATAATATCAAAATGTGGCTGACAGGACAGCCCTATATGATTTTGCTAAACTATGTACAAGCAATCTTTTTTGAGGGAAAGCTTAGTAAATGGAGTGCGGTTTCCATGAATATACTGCTGTTTCTGCTGAATCAACTGTTGCTGTACCGTTTGGCAGTCGGCATTGCCAAAGATAAAACAGTGGCAGCTCTAGCAGTTGCAATTTATGGGTTTTCAGGAATGGCGGCAAGCATGACAGTCTATGTGCGGTTTTATATGCTGGTGACATTATGGATGACCTTATATACGTATCTGCATTGGATGATGTGGCAGGAAGATAATATTAAGAAAAATCTGCTATGGGAATTTTTATCGTTAATTGTGCTTTATCTTGCCTATAAAAATTCACCGCTTGCTGTAATACAGGGAGTTGGATTAATGGGCGCATTTGTATTCGGCTTGTTTATCCGCAAACGAATCCGACAGGCGGCGGTTTACGGAATACCGATTATAGGCGGCGGTCTGATCTATGTGATTTTTATGACAGATTATATGGGATATATTTTTCAGCCAGAAAAATATGCAAATGAAACAGTAACCAATGTTGCAACGGCAAGTCTTTTGGGGAACTTTCTATCCCTAACGCCAAAGGCAGCACTAGACAGAACATTAGAATTAGCGCAGATGATTTATCAATTTTTATTCGGTCATATATTGATATTGGGCATTTATTTGCTTCTTGCAGTAGTACTTTTTATATTATTTCTGTGCAAAAAAAGGGAAAAAACAAAGA
>CBCOYO010000208.1:0-3533 GCA_965114465.1 uncultured Lachnospiraceae bacterium | reverse complement strand
CATTGAACTGTTACGTATCCAGCCATTGGAAATCGCTTCGCGATGGGCTGGATATCTCCAACCACTACATTTTATTACGGAGTTGTCGCATGAAGGAAAACGGATACAAAATAGTCTAACATCGTGATGTGATTTATACGATATCTTGTATAATTAAAGCTTATTGCGACAGCCCCTACCTGAACTGTTACCAAGTCTACACAATCAAGTAGGAAAGAGTTATCTTCCTTTGAGTGCCCGTGTGCATAAAAATAACGGTTTAGCTTTTATTCCCTCTAAACCGTTACAAATATTATATCTGTGTCATTCCACTTACCAATATATATTGATTATCTTGGTAAATTTTTGCAAATTGCCCCATATCCAGCGGGTTTTCGCCAAGTCCGGCTTCAATGGTATAGCCTGGGCGGTTATAGGTCTGAATAAACCAATCTTTATAGCCTGCATACCCAGAAGCTTCTGGTGTTTCTTCCACCACATAGCCGCTGACCTGCCCAAAATATTCTGCTATACGGCGCGAATTTTCTGGTTCGTAGTTAAGATATTTCCAATAAATCACTTCGCCCTGCGTATGATATGCAATAATTAAAAGGAAATTATGGGTCTGCGTAAACTCATACATATTGTAGCTTTCTGGTGCAGTAAGCGGCGCTTCTCCAACATAATCACGCGGAGCTGGCGACACAAACCCTTGTGCAAACTTAATTTTCCGTGCTTGCTCCCAACCCGCCGGAAATTGTAAATTGGTATCCACGCCCTCAATATTTGCTTTCCATCCTTCTGGATAAGGAATCTGTGGATAATCCGCGGCAATCTTTAGCGTACGCATACGGTAGCTTTCATTATTTAATACATTATTGACCAAATCCACACCATCCGGATTTACCATCGGCACTAAAAACAGTGAATACTGCTGGTATAAAGGTCGGGAAAGCTCCCCATAAATCGGTTGATCTGCTGCATATGCTGCACTATATTCATCCGCAAATTTCAGAAGAATTGGCGTTGTAATCCATTCATTTGCATGAAAACTTGCGCTATAGCAAACCTGTCTTTCGCCTACTCCTATCTGTACAAAACAGACTTCTTTTCCCATAACACTCTGTCCTATACATCCCGTTATTAAAAATGGATAACGGATTAACAGCCCTTCTACAATCCAATCAGTTAAGAACGACGTATACGGCACTTCCTCCGAAACAAGCGGGAAAGCATATGGAACATATATTTGTGTTCCTATTGTTAGCTGCTCTGCTATAATTGTGGGATTTGCCGTTAAGATAGCCTCTATTGTTGTCCCGTATGCATTTGCTATATTCCAAAGTGTATCGCCCGCTGCCACTGTATATGTTGTATATCCTTTTAAAAAGGGCATTAGTTTTTCCCACACAGAATTATCTACAACACACCCTGCATTTCTGCCTAAAAAGCTGCCCAACGCGCGGCAGGTTTCATGTCCGAACTTACCGTCAATGTCAACCGGAAAACCTGCCCGATTCAACGCTAGTTGCAAATACTGCACCAACACCCCACTGTCGCCTATATAAATACTTTTCATATACCCACCACAAAATTCAAGTTGATATATTATATGCAAATTCCCCAAAAGCGTGAATTATACTAACCTTTATTCGGGGCAGGCAAAAAATGCCGTAACGGACGCCCCATACCCTTGTAGATTTTCAAGCTGTAAATCACCGCCATGTTTGATGCAAAGCAGCCGGCTGCTGTACAGCCCCATTCCAAAATGCGCAGCGTCTTCCTCTATTTTTCCAAAAGGCTTTGGGCCGTTCTGCAATAGGGACAGCGGAAATCCTGCTCCATCGTCAATGATTTGCATTTTAAAAACAGTTCCATTTTTTTCAAGGGAAATATCAATCTCTTTTTGGGCAAAACGTGCTGCATTTCCAATCAAATTCTCTGCAACAATCATAAAAAGCCCATAATCTAATACCACAGAGCCGATCCCGCAATCCCGCACCACAATCGAAAGCTGCGGCGCTAAAAGGTTTGCTGTCTGCGTTAAATCCGCAGTTAATGCTACGCCGTCTATTCTCTTTTTCTTTATCGGATACTGCTCCAAACGCTGGATGCTGCTCATTGCTTCTACATACTGCTCAATACGTAAAGTGTAGTTTTCCAAACGCTCCAATGCCTGTAAATCACAAGCCCCCTGCTGTTTGCGCAGCAATTTTACCGTTCCCTTTAACACGGTAACGGGATTGCGCAAATCATGCGAAAATGCAGCATTTAACCGTTTGCGTTCCTCTGCCTGCCGCCAAAGTTCCTGATTGGATTGCAGCAATTCGGCACGCATCGTTTCAAACGCCGCACAAAGCTGTCCCAGTTCGTCCTCAGAAACTTTTGGAATATAAAAATCCAAATCCTGATTTTGAATCCGCTTTACACTCTCCTCCAAAATTTCAATTGGCACTTTGCATTTCAATCGGTAAAATAAAATTCCAGCCACAGCCATGCCACATACCGGAAATAAAATACATGATAGTATTTGAAGAATCCCTACCACAGATAGCACACGTTTTTGATACAGTGTCTGCTGCTCTGTATACAAGGGATCTAACTGCATTATCATTCCATCTAAACGATAGGATAAACCGTCAGAAGGAATCTGCGATTGAATTTTCACACAGATAAACCACACCAAAGCAACCAATGCCAACGACACCAAAAGACAAAGAAACGTTAAAACAAAAAATGATTTTTTAAGCCCTGCCTTTCTTAGCCATTCCACTTATAACCACACCCCCAAACTGTATCAATATAGTTGTAAAGCGTATGCGCAGAAAATTTTGCACGAATCTTTCGAATATGCTCCATAATCGTATCGCTACTGCCTGCCCCGTCAATTCCCCAAACCGCCTCATAAATCCGTTCACGGTCAAACACCTGCCCAGCATTCAGTGATAACAGTTCCACAATATCAAACTCCCGTTTGGATAGAGCAATTGTTTCCCCATTCATAGAGATAGTTCGTGCCGAATAATCAATCGCCATTTCTCCAAAAAAGCGCACCGCCGCATTTCCATGCCGCCGCTGTTCCCGCCGCAAATGCGCTGCCACCCGTGCCCCCAATTCATCTAAATCAAACGGCTTCACAATATAATCATCTGCTCCTGCCTGAAAACCATTGATTTTGTCTACCGACTCTATCCGCGCAGTCAGAAATAAAATCGGACAGGAAATATAATCCCGCATCTTTTGGCATACCGAAAGCCCGTCTAATTCCGGCATATTAATATCCAATAAAATAATATCCGGTTGACAAGCGGCTTTTTGCAGCGCTTCTTTGCCGTTGTATGCAGTTATTACGTTATATTGCGGTTCAAAATAGCTTTTCATCATATCCACAATGCCCGCCTCATCATCCACAATTAGGATTTTTTGTTTCATAACTTGATTCTCCCCATTTCTATATCTTTGCTATTTGCAGTCTGTATAGTGCTTTTCGCTGTCACAGGGCTAATAAGGAACTGTAAAGAAATTACGTGTGTCAAGTACGCCGTATAAATGTT
>CBCOYO010000207.1:0-3579 GCA_965114465.1 uncultured Lachnospiraceae bacterium | reverse complement strand
CGATTTCCAATGGCTGGATACGTAACAGTTCAATGGGTTATCTGAACTGTTACTAGACTTGCATGGAGCAAAAGGAGATTAAGGAAGGTTTATTGAATTTGTGTGTGCGTGTGTGATAAAATAATGACATTGCATTTATATTTATACTGCTTAACAGCTAAAATTTTCGAGTAACCTGACTAATGGAGGAATTATCTTATGCGGAATAACAGAATGGATAATATAAAGTTCTTGTTAATATTTTGTGTCGTGTTTGGGCATATGTTGGAATTGGTAGATACAGGGGTATGGTATAAGGTGATATATTCCTTTCATATGCCTGCATTTATTTTTGTTTCGGGATATTTTGCACAGTTTAACAGGAAAAAAATAATAAGTGTGCTTGTATACCCTTATATTCTATTTCAATGTCTGTACTTGCTTTTTGACGCCGTTCTTATTAAGCAGCATCTAGCATTGTTGAAAATTCAGTTTACAACACCTTATTGGCTGCTGTGGTATTTGGTGGCAATGATTTTTTATTACACATTGATTCCGTATATTGTTAATGGTAATTTTCGTATTTTATTTGGAACTGCAGTCTTTCTTTCCCTTATTGCAGGAATGGATGCAAGTATCGGATATTATTTGTCGTTATCGCGATTTTTTACATTTTTACCCTATTTTATTTTGGGCGTAGGATGGAAGTCGTTGAGAGTAGATCAACTGTTAAAGAGTTCAGTATTTAAAGTTGTTAATGTACTATTAGTCCTGATAACATGTTATGTTTTAGGCAGGTATCATTTTATAAGTAATCTTATGCTGTATGGATCTCTTTCCTATGCGCGTGGACATTACAATTTTATAATAAAAGGAATCCTTTTGCTTTGCGGAATAAACTGGATCTTCTTTTTTATGTGGATAATTCCATCAAAATCTATTCCATGGATTACTGTTGTTGGGAAAAATACTTTCATAATTTTTTTACTGCATGGATTTATTGTAAAATATCTTGAGCATATTGGTGGTATTTTTGTTTATTCGAAAGCGGTCAATATATGCTTGGCAGCTTTGATTAGCTTTGTGATTGTGTTTCTATTTGGTAATGATTTTATTGGTAGTCTGGGAAAAATGGTGTTTACGGGGAAAGGAATTGAAAAAATTGCAGGGTATTGCAGACATCAAAGATAGCATAATTTCCATTTTGGGACATATATTGAGATATGGACAAAGGGGGAGGCGGGAATGTGGGAAAATATAATGAAATTGTGCAGTTTTTCCCAGAACGACTGCGGCAGGATTGGGAGCAAAGTGGTCTGGATTTTCAGAAAATACAAGAAATACGGCTGCGTGTCAACCAGCCTGTAAGAGTGCTTTGCGGCAGAGAAATACGGCTTTCCATGCGGTATGGGGAACGGGAACTTGAGGAGATATTCCGCTATCTTTGTCATGATTCTGTATATGCGTATGAGGAGGAGCGCAAGCAGGGATATTTAATGGCAGAGGGCGGACACAGGATTGGAATTACTGGCGAGTTAACAATAGCAGAGGAGAATCGGTATATTGTGAAATATATCCGCTATATTAATATCCGTCTGGCGCATGAACATAAAAATATAGCAGGGAGTATTATAGAGTATTGTTATAATAAACCGTATGGAGTACCACTTAGTATATTGATTATATCACCGCCGGGCATCGGCAAGACAACCCTGCTACGCGATATTATTCGTATTTTATCCAATGGCGGAAACGGGTTTGCAGGCTGCAATATTGGTGTAATCGACGAGCGGGGGGAGATTGCAGGCGCATATCGAGGCAGTGCGGTACTTGACTGCGGAGAGCGTACAGATATTATAACAGGCGGTGACAAGCAGCAAGGGATTTCCGTTTTGGTTAGAGCCTTTGCGCCTAGAGTTATTGCCATTGATGAAATTGGTGGATTAAGGGATGCGCAGGCTATTTTTTATGCGGGTGTCAGTGGATGCAGTGTAATTGCTACGGCGCATGGGGTTTCCTTGGAAGATATTGAGCGCAAGGCAGAACTTTCCGATTTAATATTGCAGGGGATTTTTCAGCGTTTTATCCTGCTTTCTATGGAAGCAGACGGCAGACGCTATGCGCAGGTTTTTGACAAAGGAGGGAAGGCGTTATGTGGCAAAAAGCAGTTGCAGGCATTTGTGTAATGGTTGGAGCATTTGGATTTGGGTTATCGCTTTGTCAGGAAATAAATAGTGTTCTGCTGCATTTTAAGGAACAAAGGCGTATGCTGCTGTTTATGATTCGTGAGATTTCGTTTCTACATAGACCCATGCAGGAAATATTTGTGGCAGTTGGTGAACGGTTAAAAGAGCCGTATCCAGATTTTCTTATGGCAGTTTCTAAGCGCATGGAACAACGCAGTGGCAAAAATCTGCAGGAAATTTGGCATGAGGAAGCACAGCAGCTTCAAAAAGAGGTTTTATGCCCAAAAGAAGCAGTGAAAATGCTATTGCGGATTGGCGAATGTTTTGGGTGTGAGGAGGACAAGATGCAGATGGAATCATTAAAGCTGCTCGAAACGGAACTTGCCGAGGAGATTGACAGCCGATCGGAAGAAAAAGAGGAGAAAAGCAGGCTGATTCGGACATTAAGCCTATTAGCGGGGATATTCTGTATTATTATATTTATATAAATTTATATAATTTTATTTATGCGCAGACTTGTGTAGAGGAAATATGCCGTTAAGACGGCGCACGATTCGCGCAGCGAGTAGGAGAGAAGGCTATTCCTCTGCTCGATTTTTAAGACGGCAAGCCGGCACGAATCGGATATGGAAATGGGGAATAAGATGGAAGTAAATCTGATATTCAAAATAGCGGCGGTAGGGATACTGATTACAATTTTAGGACAGGTGCTTAAGCACAGCGGCAGAGATGAACACGCGTTTTTGATAAGCCTTGCGGGGCTGGTTTTGGTGCTTTCGTGGATTGTGCCGTATATCTATGATTTATTTGAGATGATACAAAAACTATTTGGATTGTAGCAAGCCAATAAGGAACTGTGCAAAATAGATGTTGGTATAGTTGTAAGTTGTAGGAAAAGGAATACCAGATAATGCATTAACAGGCTTTGGGAAAGGCAGGTGGTATCTTTGCTTCAGGTTTGTGTTCTAATTATGGCGGGGCTGTTTGCAGCGCTTGTTGTCAGGAAAGACAAGCCGGAATATGCAACCTTGATTATTTTACTGACCTCCTTTTTGGTTGCAATGAAAGTTCTCGGTGTAATGGAAGGGATTATGGAGGAAATGGAAAGCTGGCGCGAGATACTTAACGAAAATGTACGTTATATCAATCTTTTGATAAAGCTGATAGGCATCACTTATATTTGTGAATTTGCAGCAAATTTATGCAGGGATTCTGGGTATTCGGCATTAAGCAACCATATAGAATTATTTGGCAAAGTGACAATTATGGTGGCAGGCTTTCCTGTTATTAAAACCATGTTAAGAATGTTGGAGGAGATTATTCGATAGTTCCTAAAGCAAGTGAAGTAAGGAACTGTAAAAAAATAAGTGACACATCTTGCTTGTCTATTTCTCCAATCTTGCAGGAGAAAAAG
>CBCOYO010000206.1:0-3582 GCA_965114465.1 uncultured Lachnospiraceae bacterium | reverse complement strand
ATCCAGCCCATCGCGAAGTGATTTCCAATGGCTGGATACGTAACAGTTCAATGGGTTATCTGAATTGTTACATATACTTAGGGAAAACATAGAAAAATATGTTGAAATATTCCCCAGTTTGTGCTAAACTATTTAACTATAGCAGGCTTTGAGGGAATATATTTTTGGAAAAGGATTCTTTATCGCAAGCTTGGCATTAAGGAGGTGTTAAAATGGCAGTTTTAAGGATAATTCTTACCGTTATATTAATTTTAGTGTCGATTGCATTTACAGTAGTTGTTTTAATGCAGGAGGGGAAATCAGCAGGGCTTGGCGCAATTAGCGGTGCAGCAGAAACCTATTGGGGCAGAAATAAAGGCCGTTCCATGGAGGGAGCACTTGTCAAAATAACAACCGCTCTAGGCGTAATATTTATACTGCTCTCTATTGTTTTAAATATAAATTTTTAAGTACAGCTATATTTAAGATAAGATGATAAAACACTCTTGTAATAAGAGTGTTTTTCATTTTTATGCACACGGATACCCAAAGGAAATATGTCAGCTAAGGCTGACGGGTGTCCAGCGCACGAGGCTGTCGCAATAGGCCTTGATTATACAAGATATCGTGTTAAACGCAACACGTTGTTATAATATCTTGTATAGATCTTCCTTAATGCAACAGCCCCGATTGCGCAGACTTATGCAGAGAAAAATGGAGGTTTTTTATGGCAGATAAAAGGAAAAAAATTATTTTAGAGTTAATGGGGTCGGATTTTTATGTACCAATGAAGGAGAAAGAATTGGCGGTAATGCTTCAGGTGTCGAAGGCGGATAGAACAGAATTGAACCGCCTTTTAAATGAATTGCTTGCAGAGGGAAAAATTTCTATTACAAAGAAAGGGAAGTTTATTAAGGCAAAGCATTCAGACAAGGAGTTAATTGGTACATTTACAATGCATCCAAAGGGCTTTGGTTTTGTGGAAGTTGAGGACAGGGAGGAGGATTTGTACATTCCTGAAAATTATATAAACGGTGCGTTCCACAAGGATACGGTAAAGGTTTCTCTTTTGTCAGGACAGGGAGGAAAGCGTCAGGAAGCACAGGTTATTGAAATTATTGCAAGAGGAATTACGCAGATTGTCGGCACGTTTGATAAAACAAATCAAAATTTTGGCTTCGTAATACCAGATAATGATAAGATTATTGATGATATTTTTGTACCCTCAGAGCGTTCTAAAGGTGCAGTATCAGGGCATAAAGTAGTATGTCAGATAACCGATTATGGCAAAAACAATCGCAAGCCAGAGGGCAAAATTACAGAGATTTTAGGTCATGTCAACGATCCTGGGGTTGATATTATGTCAATTGTAAAGGGATTTGAACTGCCGACAGAGTTTTCAGAGAAGGTGCTGCATCAAGCACAGCGGGTTTCTAATGAAGTTTCAGAATCAGATAGGGCAGGCAGGCGTGATTTGCGTAACGTGCAAATGGTTACGATCGACGGTGAGGATGCCAAGGATTTAGATGATGCAGTAAGCTTGACAAAAGAGGGGAACATTTACAAGCTGGGGGTGCATATTGCGGATGTAACGAATTATGTGCAGGAAAATTCTGCGCTGGATTGGGAGGCAAAAAAGCGCGGCACGAGTGTTTATCTTGTGGATAGGGTAATTCCCATGCTGCCACATACGCTGTCGAATGGCATCTGTTCATTAAATGCTGGTGTGGACAGGCTGGCTTTAAGCTGTTTGATGGAGATTGACCATAATGGAGAGATGGCCAGCTATGAGATTGTGGAATCTGTAATCAATGTAGATAGGAGAATGTCTTACACCAGTGTAAAGAAAATCCTTGAGGAACAGGATGAAGCAGAGCGAGCAGAATACGAAACGCTTGTCCCAATGTTTGAGCAGATGCAGGAACTTGCGGCAATTTTGCGGGAAAAGCGAAAAAAACGTGGCTCTATCGACTTTGATTTTCCCGAAACAAAGATTGTTTTGGATAGAGAAGGGCATCCGATTGATATTAAGCCGTATGACAGAAATGTTGCAACAAAGATTATTGAGGACTTTATGCTAATTGCAAATGAAACAGTGGCGCAGCATTTTTATTGGATGGAAATGCCATTTGTTTACCGGACGCATGACAATCCGGAGCCGGAGAAAATCGCGAAGCTAGGTACTTTTATTCGGAACTTTGGGTATCACATCAAGGGAAAAGATGATGAAATTCATCCCAAAGAATTGCAGAAGCTTTTAGCAAGTATAGAGGATACGCCGGAGGAAGCTTTAATTGCTAGGCTGACGCTGCGCAGCATGAAACAGGCAAAATATACAATTGACTGTACAGGTCATTTTGGGCTGGCTTGTCAATATTACTGTCATTTTACGTCGCCAATCCGCCGTTATCCCGATTTGCAGATACACCGCATTATTAAGGAACAGCTTCGCGGGAAATTAAACGAGGAACGCATAAAACATTATGAGGAGATTCTGCCGGAAGTGGCGTCAAATTCTTCAAAGATGGAGCGCCGTGCCGATGAAGCCGAGCGCGAAACTGATAAGCTGAAAAAAGTGGAATATATGGAGGAACGTATCGGTGAAGTGTTCGAGGGCGTAATTTCCTCTATTACAACTTGGGGCATTTATGTGGAACTGCCCAATACCATAGAGGGTATGATTCATGTATCCATGCTGTCGGGCGACTATTTTTATTATGATGAGTCCACTTATGAAATGGTTGGGCAGGCGACAGGTAAACGCTATAAATTGGGTGAGAAAGTAAAAGTGAAAGTTCGTTCAACGGACAAAATGTCTAGGACAATTGATTTTATCATTTCTGAGGACGATGAAACGGAGGAGGAAAAGGGATAGATGGCAAAAAATGAAACAATGAAGCTGGTAGCCAATAATAAAAAAGCATACCATGATTATTTTATTGAAGAAAAAATTGAGTGCGGGATTGCGCTGCACGGCACAGAAGTGAAATCGCTGCGTATGGGCAAATGCAGTATAAAGGAAGCATTTATTCGTATCGAAAATGGGGAAGTTTTTGCATATGGAATGCATATTTCTCCATATGAAAAAGGTAATATTTTCAATAAAGACCCGCTACGCGTAAAAAAGCTGTTATTGCACAAGCAGGAAATTAATAAATTATTGGGTAAAATTAAAGAAAAAGGATATACATTAGTGCCATTGCAAGTATACTTTTCGAGAGGTAAGGCAAAAGTCGAAATCGGATTGGCACGCGGTAAAAAATTATATGACAAGCGTGATGATATCGCCAAGAAAGACCAGCGCCGCGAAACAGAACGGGAGTTTAAGGTGAAGAATTTGTAAATGGTTTAAAGAAATCGGGTGTAGTAAGCGGCAATTAAATGCGTTCACGCGTATAACAAACACAATTAAAATGGAGGCATATTCTGTGGAAAACGATACTCAAAATAATGAAGAACAGTTTAAACTACTGTTAATGACATTGGAGGAGGTTCGGCATGGAATATGCCTGTTTTTTAGTGGAAGCTTATGAACAGTCAAAATCTATGTTACTTTTCACACTCACGCCAAAGTAGTGGGAATCATGCGCCAAAATGCTAAAA
>CBCOYO010000205.1:0-3680 GCA_965114465.1 uncultured Lachnospiraceae bacterium | reverse complement strand
TATGTGCCTGTGCTTTCTCTTTGCTTGTATAGAATCCAGAACACTCTAATACAACGTCAACATTTAACTCACCCCAAGGGCAATTGTTTGCATCCGGCTCTTTGTAGATTTTGAGTGTCTTGCCGTCAACTGTAATGGTGTCTTCTCCAGCGGATACCTTATCTGCCAAAGCATATTTTCCCTGTGAAGAATCATACTTTAACAAGTGAGCTAACATCTTAGGGCTTGTTAAGTCGTTGATTGCTACTACTTCATAACCTTCTGCACCGAACATCTGTCTGAATGCAAGACGGCCGATACGGCCAAAACCATTAATTGCTACTCTTACTGCCATTTTTTTAGTCCCTCCTAAAATAGATAATATTTTATCTTCCCTTATCTTGTCCAAATATCCGCTCGAATAACACAGAAGATAAGTTATAGAATAAATCTTATTAGCTTATGCTGCTTGTCCGTCTGCGGATGATTGACAAAATTTTATCAACAAATTAATTCTACCTAATTATGGAATAAAATTCAAGTGAAAATTGCAAAAAACATAAAAAACTAATAATAAAATATTTATAAACACACATGGTTATATTCCAGACAGCTTTTAATTATCAAAACTTGACAAAAAACCTCCTATTCCGTCACCAAAACTGCCGCTTGTAAAATTTTGGCATATACATTAAAATATAATTGTTTCGTAATTTTCCAAAGCGATAACGATACATGTATTGAATACATAATTAATTGGAAAAGTCTATGACAGGAGGGATTTTCGTATGGCTATTCAAGCGGATTTTCATTTACACTCCAATTTTTCTGGTGACAGCAGCGCACCAATGGAGGATATGATACAAAAAGCAATTTCTTTGGGACTTACCCATATTTGCATTACGGAGCATTATGATCCTGATTATATTTATCTGGCAGGGCAAGATGGTATTTTTGAACTAAATACCGATTCTTATTTATATGAACTGCTTCGGATGCGAGAGCGCTATCAAGATAAGATTTCTGTTGGATTCGGTGTGGAGCTTGGGCTTCAGCCGCATTTAAAGCGGCAGCTTGCTGTTTTTTCTAAGTCGAAGGAGTTTGACTTTATTATCGGTTCTTCTCATCTCTGTAACCGCAAAGACCCCTATTATCCAGAGTTTTTTGAGGGGCGCAGCGAGGAGGAAGCACACAGAGAATATTTTGAGGCGGTGCTTACCTGTATTCAAAAACTGCCTTATTTCGATGTCTATGGACATTTGGATTATGTGGTGCGGTATGGCCCAACGAAAAACGATCAATATACGTATGAAAAACACGCCGATATTTTTGATAAAATTCTTAATACCCTGCTGGAAGAGGAAAAAGGGCTTGAATTAAATACCGGCGGCTTTAGACATGGACTAGACGCACCCAATCCCTGTCTTGAAATTTTAAAACGATATCGTAAACTTGGCGGCGAGCGGATTACCATTGGCTCTGATGCGCATTCCCCTGACTGGATCGCCGATCAGTTTAATAAGGCAGAGGAAATTTTAAAGGCTTGTGGTTTCCAATACTATTGTGTCTATCAAGGACGGATGCCGGAATTTATCAAGCTATAGCAAATTGGTTCATCATTACACATAAATCAGGCACTGTTTTTTACTATTATTATTTGTACAACGCTGTACTGGTATTACTTACAATCGTTCCGCCGCCGAAAATATAGTCGTTTTGATAAAACACAACTGCCTGTCCGGGTGTCACTGCCCTGACAGGCTCTTGAAAAGTACATTTTAAATGGTCTTTGTCAATTTTTTCAATTGTACAAGGTGCACCGATATGTGAATAACGGATTTTCGCCGTTACTTCCACTGCGCCATCTATATCCTCCACTGCCATAAAATTCAATTGATTGCATACAAGCGTATCTGAAAAAACGTCTTGCGCTTCTCCAATCACAACTTCATTTGTTTCCGGACGGATTTCTGTTACAAATACAGGATGCCCCATTGCCAGATTCAGACCTTTGCGCTGTCCTATTGTATAATGAATAATACCCTTATGCTGCCCTAAAATTTTTCCGTCCTGTGTAACAAAATTTCCAGCAGGCGGCACGTCCCCCGCTGCTTCTCTTAACACTACGGATGCATAATTATTATCTGGCACAAAACAGATATCCTGACTATCTGGTTTTGACGCAACAGACAATCCAATTTGCTCGGCAAGATCACGAATTTCTTCCTTTTTGAAATCACCGATTGGCATTAAGGTATGGGCAAGCTGCTCTTGTGTTAAGTTATATAGAGCATATGTTTGATCTTTTTTTGCAGTCACAGAATTTCTGATAACATATCTGCCATTTTTTAACTGCATAATGCGGGCATAGTGTCCGGTTGCAATATAATCTGCGCCCAGTGCAATACTCCGCTGCAATAATGCTTCCCATTTTACATAGCGGTTACACAAAATACAAGGATTCGGTGTACATCCATGTAAATATTCTGTAACGAAAGGCTGAATCACCGACTTGTGAAACACCTCCTTAAAATTTAAAACATAATATGGAATATCCAATTTTGCTGCAACCTGTCTAGCGTCGTCTACAGCGCTCAGTCCGCAGCAGCCACCATTTTGCGCCATCGTTTCCTGCGCTTCGTCCTGCCATATCTGCATTGTTACACCGATAACCTCATAACCTTGCTCTTTTAGCAAGTATGCTGCCACGGAAGAATCCACGCCGCCTGACATGCCGACTACTACTTTTTTTGATATATTCCTATTTTTATTTGACATTTTTACCCCCTATGTGCTTTGCACGGATACCATTCAATAGGAGCTGTCGCAATAAGCTTTGATAATACCAGATATGGTATAAATCTTAACACAGTGTTAGACTATCTTGTATCCGTTTGTCTTAATGCGACATCCCCTTATACTTCTGCGTACCAATCAATAATTCTTGACAATAAAATCCTGCTCGTAGAATTTTTTTTTATGAAAATGCTTTTTTTACACTTCTCCACTTTTTGATAGATTGCTAATCCATCTTTTGAAAGTGCTTTTCTTTTCACGTTTATTATCCTTTATTTTATCATACAATGCTCTTTTGTGCATATGGCGCATTTTGCCCTCGTTTTTATGCTGGTATTGTTGTGTGCGCTGTTCTTTTTCATAGGAATTACTGCCGCTTTCCATAAACAATGCTTCTGACGGTGTTGACGGGCGTTTCGCACAGTATTCGCAGTTTGGATCACTGCATGCCTTTTCTATCCAAATATCGCAATAGGGACAGCAGACAGCATCGTATTTCCAGTAAATATACAACTTTTCATTGCCACAATAAGGGCATATCTTTGGAAACCAACTGCCATATAAATTCCATTTATTTTGATTCTTATAATAACGCAGACTGCGTTTGCGGTTCTTCATAGTCATTCCTCATTATTTCAATTTTATGGGCATATATTGCCAGTGCATAAACTATATCTGTTACAGACCTTATTTCAACAAGTATCCATCCAAAATAATTTTGTCCCTCTCCTTTTTCCTGCAATGTATAAGTTTCAAGTCCATTGGCTCGGACAGTGGCAAGAACATCTATTGTTTCACATCACCATTTTACCACAAATACACACAATTCCAATACATTTATTTTGTATTTATCTTGTAACAGTTCAGATAACCCATTGAACTGTTACGTATCCAGCCATTGGAAA
>CBCOYO010000204.1:0-3788 GCA_965114465.1 uncultured Lachnospiraceae bacterium | reverse complement strand
GAAGAAGCTGCAAATATGGAGCATGCGCAAGCGATAGAAAGGCAAGAAGAAATAATAAAGCCAGAGAATGAGCAAGCAGCCGAACCGATCCAGTCCGCCCCAATAAAAACAGTGGAAGAATCAAGTAACGAGCAAGCTGCTGAATCAATCCAGTCCGCCCCAATTAAAGCAGTGGAAGAAGCAAATAATGAGCAAGCTGCCGAACCAATCCAATCCGTTCCAATTAAAGCAGTGGAAGAAGCAAATAATGAGCAAGCTGCCAAACCAATCCAGTCCGCTCCAATAAAAACAGTGGAAGAAGCAATAAATTCGGATGCAGCACAAATACAAGAGCAGAAAGTACAGAATGCAGCAGATTCACAAAAGGAAATAATAGATTCTGAAAATAAGTCAACACCAGAAATATCTACTGAGGAAAACGTTGCGGAATTGCAACAAGAAGCTGCAAATATGGAGCATGCACAAGCGATAGAAAGGCAAGAAGAAATAATAAAGCCAGAGAATGAGCAAGCAGCCGAACCGATCCAGTCCGCTCCAATAAAAACAGTGGAAGAAACAAAGCACGAGCAAACCGCTGAACCGATCCAGCCCGCCTCAATAAAAACAGTGGAAGAAACAAAGCACGAGCAAGCAGCCGAACCGATCCAGCTCGCTCCAATAAAAACAGTGGAAGAAACAAAGCACGAGCAAGCAGCCGAACCAATCCAGTCCGCTCCAATAAAAACAGTGGAAGAATTAATAAAACCAGATGCAGCACAAATACAAGAACAGACAATACAGAATGCAGCAGATTTGCAAAAGGAAATAAAAGAGTATGAAAATAAACCAACACCAGAAATATCTACAGAGGAAAACGTTGCGGAATTGCAGGAAGAAGCTGCAAATATGGAGCATGCGCAAGCGATAGAAAGGCAAGAAGAAATAACCAAGCCAGAGAATGAGCAAGCAGCCGAACCAATACAGCCAGCCCCAATAAAAACAGTGGAAGAAATAAATAATGAGCAAGCAGCCGAACCAATCCAGTCCGCTCCAATTAAAACAGTGGAAGAATCAATAAAACCGGACATAGCACAAATACAAGAACAGACAACACAAAATGCAGCAGATTTGCAAAAGGAAATAATAGAGTCTGAAAATAAGCCAACACCAGAAATGTCTAAAATATCTATAGAGGAAAACGTTGCGGAATTGCAGGAAGAAGCTGCGAATATGGAGCATGCGATAGAGATAGAAAAGGAAGCTGCAACACCAGAGAATGAACAAGCAGCGGAAGCTATAGTAGAAGAAAAAACAGTGGAGGTACAAGAGGAAGCTGTCAATGTAAAACAAGCGAAAGAACCAGAAACGATTATAGAAGAAAAAACAGTTGAATCTGTAGTGCCGCAACAATCTCAAACCACAGAATTAATGGCGGAAATAGAAGAATCAATTGCATCTGCTGTAGCGGAAAGTCAACCAATAGAACGAACGAAACCAAAGCCGATTTCTGCAGCAACACAAAATATAACTGTAACGCAGAAGGCTTCTGTAATACCGGATTTTCCGGCGAAATTAAAACAAACTACAAATCAATTGGAGAAAACAGAAAACATGGATATGATGCAGAGAGAAGAAGTAACAATAACAACAGATAAAATACAAGAATTACTTGACTGTGACAAAAATAGATGCCGCTTAGAGCCTTATGACAAAGATATTTTATATGATATAATTCGAGGACACTGGGAGTTATATGATAATGGTGCTACAGAAGAAGCGAGAAAAAATATCAAAAGTGAATCAGAAGAAGGTGCTAAGGAGCTCATTGCAAGAAATCCCAAATTAGATGTAAAGCAAGGTGTAGTTGGAATCGACTTCGGTACGAAAAGTACCGTTGTGGTACGTCAAGATGCTACGAACCGCATTGTGCCGATTCGGATTGGTACAGGCAATTTAAGCAGTGAAGTAAAAGAGGAAGACTTTGAAAATCCTTCCATTATTGAGTTTACCAATGTTAAGAAATTTTTAGAGGATTATCAACAAGAAGTGGGAAGACCGCATACTTCATGCAATGATATTTTTGTTTCTTATGACGCATATGAAGATTTCCGCAATTGCAAACCAGATGATTTTTATGCATATTTTAATGAGTTAAAGCAATGGGCAAACCATGAAAAAGGTAATGTGATAATCAAAGATAAGCAGAAAAAGGAATACTATTTAGGCGAAAATATGGGTGAGGCAGATGATATTGTCAATCCTGTTGAATTGTATGCTTATTATATTGGTCTGCATATTAACAATATGCGTAACGGCATTTACTTAAAATATTTAATGACATTTCCTGTAGGATATGCGAAAGAAGTACGAGATTTTATCGCTGAGAGCTTTTATAAAGGAATCAAAAAATCTCTTCCCACCAGCATTATCAATGACGAGGAATGCATGGCACAGTTTAAGGTAGAACTGGGAATTAGTGAGCCTGCTGCATATGCTGTGACGGCTTTAGAGCAAAACCATTTAGAACCGAAAGATGAAACAGAACAGTTAATGTATGGAATTTTTGATTTCGGCGGTGGTACTACGGATTTTGATTTTGGTATTTGCAGAGGTGCAACCGACGAGGAATATGATAAAGATGCATATGACTATGTTTTGGAATGCTTTGGCGCAGATTCCGATGTAACACTTGGCGGTGAGAATATTTTGGAATTAATGGCGTATCAAGTATATCAAAAAAATATTGATGTATTTCGCGAGAAGAAAATTACGTTTACGTTACCCCTTGGCGAAAGTGGTTTTGCAGGAAGTGAAACACTGTTGATCGATTCGCAGATTGCAAAGCGAAATATGGCAATTTTAAAAGAAGAACTCCGTCCTTTGTGGCACCAAGAACAAGGTTGGAGAAAGAAATACGAATTAGAGAATGAAGTTCCTAATGAAGCAGATAAAGAGGGCGTAGTTGTATCCCTTTATAATATGGATGGAGAGCCAGTTCCCCAATGTATGTTAGAATTTTCTACACAGGAAATGGTAGAGATGATTAAAAACCGGATACAAAAGGGAATTGACAGCTTTTTCCAATGCTTAATTAAGATCTTCTTATATAAAAAGGAAGATACTGTGGAGGAAGAATCGACGATTTATATTTTCCTTTCTGGTAATTCCAGCAAATCTATTTTTGTAAAAGAATTATTCCAGAAGAAGATTGAGGAATATTACAGCAAAGCCAGAAAAGCTGGAGATGAAATGGGGAATGCGCATTTTGAATTGTATGAGCCATTAGTCGGCACACAAGATGGCAGCGGGTATTATGTTCCCAATGCAAAGACAGGTGTTGCATATGGATTATTAAAGAGCAGGGAAGGCAGCTCGATTAAAATTGTGAAGAATTATGAAACAGATGCGCAGCAACAGTCCCGTTTCCGTTATTATTTGGGCAGAGATCGCAGACATTATTTTGACTGTAAATTCTCGCCTGCGGAAATCAGCTACAAAAAATGGGTATCATTTCAAGGAGCATCAAGAGAAGTGGTTCGCATTTATTATACCGATAATCCTGTAGCAGATTCCAAGTTAGAACAGCTTTCTATTGAAAATGTTCCATATAAAGAAATTACAATTAATCCTATAGAGGACGCATATCTTTTTATTCGGACGGTAGAGCCTAATTTAATTGAGTATGCGGTTGCGAAAGAAGAAGATGATATTACAGACAGTGAGATAAAGAATTGTTATTTTATTTAAGTTTTTGATTTATACTGCTTAACAGTTAAATTTTCCGATTAACCTGACTACATAACGCCAAC
>CBCOYO010000203.1:390-3830 GCA_965114465.1 uncultured Lachnospiraceae bacterium | reverse complement strand
GTAAAATGTAAGAATGCCGCAGATAAAAGCGGCTGACTAGTCCGACGAAAGAAACCAATATGGAGGTAATTAACGTGACAATTGACAATAACAAAAAAAGTTTTCTGAACAGTATCAAGTTACAATTACTAATTATGGGGTTGGTTCCGTTGATATTACTCGGAATTATCAGTCTGTCAACCGCCAAGTCAAGCCTTGAAAATGGTTTAAAAGATCAGTCCATGCAGCGCTTGAAATCCATCTGCGTGGCTGTAAGAGCATCCTACACTTCTTTAAACGATGAACCATATTCATTGAATGAAAATGGCGAACTGATGAAAGGTGATTACAATATCTCTGCTCATCAAGAAGATATTGATGCTTATGTGAAAGGAATTGATGCTGATGTTACATTATTTTACGGCGATGTCCGCATGGCAACTTCTCTAAAAGATACTGTAACAGGCGAACGGATCGTTGGTACTTCAGCAACACCAGAACTATCTGCCAAAGTTTTAAATGGTGAAGATTATTCTTCCACCAGCGTTACGGTAAACGGTCAAAATTATTATGCCTACTATATGCCTATGTACAATCCAAACGGTTCTGTCGCTGGTATGGTATTTGTTGGCGAACCGAGTGCACATATTGATACATATATCAATTCCAGAAGTATGTCCATGATTACTATTACAGTGCTTGTGCTTGCAATCGCTGTAATTTACACGCTATTTATGGCATTTCGAATTGAAAAGGCAATTGGATATGCCAAAACGGCTGTTGATAATTTAGCACAGGGAAATCTCGCTTATCAGGTTTCGGATATTCTGCTTCGACGCAAGGACGAAATTGGTGATATGGGGCGCAGCGTCAGCCGTTGTGTCAATGAAGTACGTACTGTAGTTGAAAATATTCAAAATTTTTCACAGGAAGTGCTCTCCTCCGGCGACGATTTGGAAAAAATGGCTTCACAGACCAATCAAAATGCAGGCAATATCGCTTCTGCAATGGACGATATTTCAAGGGGCGCAGTAATGCAGGCGGAAGATATCGAGAATGCGACAACCAAAATTGGCGATATGGGCAATATGATACGAAATATTGTTTCTAATATATCAGACTTAAACAATACTTCCGAAACTATGCAGAATGCTGGAACTGAAGCCGCAGATATTATGGAGGAACTTAGTGAATCCAATGATAAAACTGTGGCAGCAATTTTAAAGGTAGCGGAGAATGTAGAAACAACAGATGCTTCTGTACGCAATATTTCTGATGCGGTTGAATTAATTTCCAATGTAGCGGAGCAGACTAATCTGCTGTCCCTCAATGCTTCCATCGAAGCGGCAAGAGCTGGCGACGCCGGCAAAGGGTTTGCTGTAGTTGCTATGGAAATACAAAAATTGTCAAGTGAATCCAACGACTCAGCTCAGAAAATTTCACAGATTATCACACAACTCTCAGCAGATTCCCGCAATTCCTTAACGATGATGGAAGAAGTTAAGCACAGGCTTCAAGAACAGCAGGAAAAGTTAAATGCAACCAAAAATCAGTTTGGCAATGTGAACACTGGCATTGTTTCATCTAGGGAAGGTACTAACGCTATTAATGGACAAGCCAAAATCTGTGATCAGTCGCGCAGCAGTGTCGTTGATATTATTACAAACCTATCAGCCGTTTCGCAGGAAAATGTTGCTTCCACAGAAGAAACAACAGCTTCTATGCAACAGTTAAATGCAGCTATTGACCTTGTTGCAGAAGCTTCCATTCGGTTGAAAAATCTCGCCGTATCCTTAACGGAGGCAACCAAGTTCTTTCAGTTATAAATCGAATAGGGATGGTTTATCTCTACACGGCTAGGTGTCCAATAGTTTGCTGACATATTTCCTTGGATACCCATATACATAAAGTAAAAAGCTGTCGGAAAGCAATCGCAATTCCGGCAGCTTTTTTATGCGCATATCATTATTTTACTTTTAATTGTTCAGGAAGAATCTCGACAATATCGACCGCTATTCCATCCCCCTCTATTTCTGCCTCTAACTGCAGTTCCGTATAACCTCCATTAGATACATCAAACGAATAAGTTTTTCCACTTTCCCAGCTATTATCTGCGCTTTCATTCTCTAAATAATGAACGCTCATTCCACCGATATCTTCCGCTTCCACACGTCCATTAATCCATATTGACCATGTACTGCTGCTCTCTGGTATCGTAAAAAATACTTGTCCATCTGCATAGGAAACGCTTTCGGCAAGCAGGGCAAGCGGTGCTGTATCCCCACTGTTTTCTATTAAAGCGGCTGTCGCCATCAGCCCAGCCATTAGGATTACTGCTGCAATTATTCCTTTCTTTATTGGGTTTTTCACAGTATTAATACTCCTTCCTGCCCTTTGCTTATAATCACTACCATTCCTTTTTCAGTTCTATATTCCAATCTATGGCAAATGGCCCATTTGCCTGCGCTTCCATACCGCTTACAAGCTCCGCGCGCTCACCTGCACTGCTCTGTGAATCGTCCAGTGACTCCTCTGACCAATAGGAATAACCATAAAGATAACTTTTATTAAAATCCTCCCACGAATCGTATAATTCCTGTGCTTTCTGCGCCGCCTCTAAAATCTTGTCCATTGCTTCCTCATAAGTACAGTAGCCAGACGCATAGCCAAATCCCATAACCGTTCCGACCCTGCTTAAATCCCATGCAGCGATAGCACCGTCCCCATAATCAGACCATGCATCATAAGCCGCCAACAGGCTGATATATGTTCCATCATCAAGACCCTGCTCTTTTAGCTTGGTATCAAACGCATCACGCTGTGTTTCCTCGCCTGGGTTAAATTCCTTTAGGGAATCCAAAGCATCCTGATTATGTCCTTCTGTCATCAGCCAATCTGCCGTTTCAATCAGGTCATCCGCATTCTCCACGTCCCAGCTTTCTGATAAACTCAACTGCGCCTGTGAAGTAATTGCCTCAAGCTGGCTTTCCGTTGCGCCAGCATCCTCCAGCGCTTTAAAAGTTTGCAAAACACTTGCTCCATTCACAGAATCCAAAATCGCTGTCATACCGTTGATAAAGTCCTTCGTTCCCGCCTGTTTGGACGCCTCATCTAACATATCCAGTGCAATAATTTGCCTAGCTTCCTCAACATCATCATTATTTCCAACGATAACCACCATAACATAGTAGTCAGCAATTTCCGCAAAAAAGCCGTATGCTTGTCCCCTGCCTGTACCGCTTCTTGCCGTACCTTCCCATGCAAGACAGCGCTCAGCGCCATCAAGAGAAGGGGCTTCTGTATCTTCCCAGTCCACCGTTACACTAGTCCCATTTAACGCCATGTCCGTTATATAATCCGCAAAATCCTCAAGGCTTCCGATATCGCCCGAATTTCCCGGAATATTGGACTTGGCACATCTTATAGCAATACCAGAAAATCCCTTCCTTGCAGTACCGCCA
>CBCOYO010000203.1:0-380 GCA_965114465.1 uncultured Lachnospiraceae bacterium | reverse complement strand
ATCCATCCCCATCATAGTGCCTCCTGCTGGAAGCGGCATATCTGTCTGTGTAAGCCCTTCAAGCAAAGTAACCTTAAAAGTGCCATCCGAGGAAACATATTCCTGCGACTCCGGAAGATTTTCCGGTACTTGTGATTCCTGTAATTCTTGTGATTCTTTAAGTTCCTCCGTCGTTTCATTTTCAGCAGTATCGGTAGGTACTGTTGTACTGTCAGATATATTACCTGTCGGTTCTTTGGAATCTTCTTTGGAATCTCCGCAAGCCGTAAGCATCAGCCCGATAGTTGCTGCCAACAATAATACATTTCTTTTTTTCATTATTATAATTCTCCTCGTATAATAAGTTTATAGCCAAGCAAAACAGGCTAAAGACTTATTCT
>CBCOYO010000202.1:0-3959 GCA_965114465.1 uncultured Lachnospiraceae bacterium | reverse complement strand
ATCGCGAAGCGATTTCCAATGGTTGGATACGTAACAGTTCAATGGGCTATCTGAATTGTTACGTTTTAAGACATTTTATAGGTTGTAGAAATCCGGTGTGGGATTTCGGAAAGGAAATATGGAAAAGGACAGCATGGAAACATTACGATTTAATGAATTAGACGTATGCAGCGAGATATTGCGCGGCGTAAAGGAGATGGGATTTGAGGAAATGACCCCTATTCAGGCGCAGGCGATTCCGGTTGCAATGGAGGGATATGACGTTATCGGGCAGGCACAGACTGGTACTGGCAAAACGGCTGCTTTCGGCATTCCAGTATTGGAGAAAGTATATCAAAACAGGGAGATAAAGCATCCGCAGGCGTTGGTACTATGCCCGACAAGGGAGCTTGCAGTACAGGCGGCAGAGGAAATCCGCCGCCTTGCCAAATATATGCATGGCGTGAAAGTGCTTCCGATTTACGGTGGTCAGGATATCAGCAAACAGATTCGTTCTTTAAAGGGTACACAAGTGATTATTGGTACACCAGGGCGTGTTATGGATCATCTGCGCCGCAAGACAATACGCTGTGATTATGTACATACCATTGTGCTTGACGAGGCAGATGAGATGCTGAATATGGGATTTCGTGAGGATATTGAAACGGTTTTGGAGTATATTCCCAATGACGAACGGCAGACGATTTTATTTTCTGCGACTATGCCAAAAGCGATTTTAGATATTACGCAGAATTATCAGAAGCCGGATGCCAAAATGATTAAGGTAGTAAAAAAAGAACTGACAGTGCCTAAAATTGAGCAGTATTATCTTGATGTTAAGCGCAAGGATAAAGTGGAAGTGCTTACACGCCTTCTGGATTTCTACGAGCCAAAGCTTTCGCTTGTATTCTGCAATACAAAGCGAATGGTAGACGAACTGACAGAAACGCTGAAAGGCAGGGGGTATTTTGCGGAAGGGCTGCATGGCGATATGAGTCAGGCGCAGCGCGACCGTGTAATGAAAAGTTTCCGCAGTGGCAAGACCGATATTTTAATCGCTACAGATGTAGCGGCACGCGGAATTGATGTAGATGATGTGGAAGCGGTATTTAATTATGATATTCCACAGGACGATGAGTATTACGTGCATCGTATCGGACGAACAGGCCGTGCAGGGCGTACAGGACGTTCTTTTACCTTTATAAAAGGTAAGGAAGTCTATAAACTAAAAGATATTATGCGTTACTGTAAGACGAAGATTTATGCAATGCCAGTTCCTTCTCTCTATGATGTAAACCAGATGAAAATGGAGAAAATTATGGAGAAAGTGGCAACAACAATTGAAGAAGAAGATTTAACACAGATGATCAATATGATCGAGGGTCAGGTAAACGAGGCGGATTACACAGCAATGGATATTGCCGCTGCATTCCTAAAAATGTACCTTGGACAAAACGAGGCAAATGAAGAATACAAGGACTCTCAATTTGATTTTGACAATACTGGCGCAGAAGAAGAAGGAATGGCACGTCTGTTTATTAATATTGGAAAAGCGCAGAAAGTGAAGGCAAAAGATATTCTAGGTGCTATTGCCGGAGAAGCGAATCTTCCCGGAAAATTGGTCGGCGCGATTGATCTTTACGACAAATATACGTTTGTTGAAGTACCTAAGGAGAATGCAAGAGATGTATTGGAAGCAATGAAAAATGTTAAAATTAAAGGAAAGTCAATTAATATTGAACCGGCGAATGCACGGTAATTTGCCCAAGGACAGGGAAAGGAGCAGAAAATGTCAGAAAAACAAATACCTTACAAGATTTATTTAGAAGAAAAGGAGATGCCTACAAAATGGTACAATGTGCGTGCGGATATGAAGAATAAGCCGGCGCCGCTGTTAAATCCCGCAACATTAAAGCCAATGACGTTTGAGGAGCTGCGTGGCGTATTTTGTGATGAACTGGTAAAGCAGGAATTAAATGACACAGATGCATATATTGATATTCCGCAGGAAATTCAAGACTTTTACAAAATGTACCGTCCCGCGCCGCTGGTACGAGCATACTGTTTAGAGAAAAAACTCGAAACACCTGCAAAAATTTACTATAAATTCGAGGGAAATAATACGAGCGGAAGCCATAAATTAAATTCTGCAATTGCACAGGCATACTATGCAAAGCAGCAGGGATTAAAGGGCGTTACCACAGAAACCGGTGCAGGACAGTGGGGAACTGCGCTCTCCATGGCGTGTGCATATTTTGGTTTAGACTGTCATGTCTATATGGTAAAGGTTTCGTATGAGCAAAAGCCGTTTCGCCGTGAGGTTATGCGCACATATGGTGCACAGGTAACACCATCGCCGTCGGATACAACCGCAGTTGGCAGAAAAATGTTAGAGCGTTTTCCAGGCACAGGTGGAAGCCTTGGCTGTGCAATTTCAGAAGCCGTAGAAGCAGCGACCAGCATGGAAGGCTATCGTTATGTACTTGGAAGCGTATTAACACAGGTATTGCTGCACCAGTCGATTATTGGTGAGGAAACAAAAGCAGCGCTTAACAAATATCAGATTCAGCCGGATATTATTATTGGCTGCGCTGGCGGTGGTTCAAATCTTGGAGGATTGATTTCTCCGTTTGTAGGCGAAAAACTGCGGGGCGAAGCAGATTATCGTATTATTGCGGTAGAGCCTGCCTCCTGCCCAAGTCTTACAAGGGGCAGATATGTTTATGATTTCTGTGATACAGGAATGGTATGCCCGCTTGCGAAGATGTATACCTTGGGAAGTGGATTTATGCCTGCGCCGAATCATGCGGGTGGACTTCGTTATCATGGTATGAGTTCTGTGGTGTCACAGTTGTATCATGATGGACTTTTGGAAGCAACCAGTGTTGAGCAGACAGCAGTATTCCGCGCAGCACAACAGTTCGCGCGTGTAGAAGGAATTCTTCCGGCACCGGAAAGCGCTCATGCAATTAAAGTGGCTATCGACGAGGCATTAAAGTGTAAGGAAACTGGCGAGGAGAAAACAATAGTCTTTGGTCTGACCGGAACAGGGTATTTTGATATGGTTGCATACGGTAAGTTTAATGATGGAGAAATGTCAGACTATATCCCTACAGAGGAGGATTTGGCAAAAGGCTTTGCAGGACTTCCCAATGTTCCTGACAACTTAAATTGACAAATGCCGTTCCTGTGAGCAACTGGAAATTGTGGATAGTAACGATAAAATTAATTGTATATAAGTATAATAAAGCAATAAAGGCTGACACTTTCGACAAAATAAGAGATAGAAGATTAGATGGAAGGTGCGTAGCAGATGAAAGCAGATTTAAAAGATATTGAATCCGTGGCAAAATTGGCAGTATTATTGTGGGAGGATAATTCCGTCAGTGATTTAATAAATGATTTTTCAGAGTTAATCGCCAAGGGTAAAGCACAGTTTTTCTTAAAATATGAAAATAATATTCCTGTCGGTTTTGCGCAGTGCCAATTGCGATACGATTATGTAGAGGGAACGGAAACCACACCGGTTGGTTACTTAGAGGGGATTTTTGTTAAGAAAGACTATCGAAATAAAGGAATTGCGAAAGAATTATTAGCGGAATGTGAAGAATGGGCAAAGAGTAACGGCTGTCAAGAATTTGGCAGTGACTGCGAAATAGATAATGTGGATAGTTTGATGTTCCACAAAGCTGTAAATTTCACAGAAGCGAATAGAATTATCTGTTTTACGAAAAAGCTGTAATCCTGTAAATTTAATCGGTGTGCAATATAAGTTACAGATTAGCTTTATGGGAATGGAATCTATCAAACTATGTAAAACAATTTTGTAGTGGCTGTTCTTTTCACATCCACGCCAAAGTAGTGGGAATTATGCGCCAAAATGCTAAAAGCTTTCGCTTTTTTACTTTAGCATTTTGTGTGCATTAATTGTTGCAATTCACACCGAATGTTCGTAAATTGGTGCAAAATCTGGCGTTGGT
>CBCOYO010000201.1:3160-4052 GCA_965114465.1 uncultured Lachnospiraceae bacterium | reverse complement strand
ACATTTTATTACGGTCAGCGCAGTAAATGCGCAGACCTACCTGAACTGTTACCAGAAATGCTAAAAAACATGAAATTTGCATAATAATTAAATTGCTATACCAAGAAAATAATGATAGAATAATATCAGCATTGCACATTTGTCAGAAATTTCCGATAGTAAAAAAGGAAAATTTTGTATAATTTGGGAGGGTTAGAAATGGATGATAAATTATCATTTTATAATACGCTGACGAGGAGAATAGAGCAATTTATACCCAATGAGGACGGAAAAGTATCCATGTATACTTGTGGCCCAACAGTATATCACTATGCGCATATCGGGAATCTGCGGTGTTATATTATGGAAGATTTACTAGAAAAAACGCTGCGCTATATTGGTTATGATGTAAAGCGGGTTATGAACATCACAGATGTAGGACATTTATCCAGCGATGCAGACACTGGCGAAGATAAAATGCTCAAAGGCGCAAAAAGAGAGCATAAAACAGTAATGGAGATTGCGAAATTTTATACAGATGCATTTTTCAACGACTGCGCAAAGTTAAATATTAAAATGCCAGAAGTCGTCGAGCCTGCTACAAACTGTATACCAGAATTTATACATATGATTGAAGAATTGTTAAATAAAGGCTATGCTTATGAAAGTGGCGGCAATATCTATTTTGATACTGCTAAGTTAAGTGAGTATCATGTTTTTTCCAGCCAAAATGAAAAGGAAATGCTGGTCGGTGCGCGTGATGATGTGGAAGAAGATATCAACAAAAAAAGTAAAAGCGATTTTGTGCTTTGGTTTACAAAATCAAAATTTGATGCACAGGAACTAAAGTGGGACAGTCCGTGGGGGGTAGGATATCCTGGCTGGCATATCGAATGTTCTTGCATCAGTATTA
>CBCOYO010000201.1:0-3150 GCA_965114465.1 uncultured Lachnospiraceae bacterium | reverse complement strand
GTATTAAGCATTTAGGTGAGAACATTGATATTCATTGCGGCGGCGTGGACAATATTTTCCCACATCATACCAATGAAATCGCACAGAGTGAAGCTTATCTGGGACATCCTTGGTGTAATTATTGGTTTCATGTACATCACTTAAACGATAAATCCGGCAAAATCAGTAAATCCAAAGGCGATTTTCTAACAGTGCAGCTTTTGGAATCAAAGGGTTATGATCCATTGGTTTATCGACTGTTTTGTTTACAGTCGCATTATCGCAAGCCGCTGGAATTTTCTTATGATGTGCTGGATAATATGAGTGCGGCATATGACAAGCTGGTGAAAAAAATCGGCACGCTGGATAAATCTGGTGAGGTTCAGCAGGATAAATTTGAAAAATACAAAAGGCAGTTTGAAAATGCTGTTTGTGATGACTTAAACTCCGCAATGGCAATTACAGTTCTCTACAATATGCTAAAAGCAGATATTTCTGATGCCACAAAGTATGCGCTTGCAGAGGATTTTGATAAAGTATTATCGCTGAACCTAACAACAGCTCATGCGGCAAAAGAAGCAGAAAACGGCGTAGATGCAGAATTAGAACAGTATATTTTGTCAAAAATAGACGAACGCAGCGCAGCAAAGAAAGCAAAAGATTTTGCAAAAGCGGACGCAATTCGTGCAGAATTACTGGAAAAGGGTATTGCATTGGAAGATACTCGAGAGGGTGTTAAATGGAAGAAAGCATAAATCAACAGGAAACGAGTCTGCTTTCGGAACTGCATAAAGTGTTTGGAGAAAGGACGGTGGATCTGCGCACATACTCACCGTTAACCTTAGCGTATATTGGAGATGCCGTTTTTGAGATTATTATTCGGACTTTAATTGTAGAAAAAGGACAACAGGCGGCAAATATGCTGCATAAGTGCACTACAAAGATTGTCTGCGCACAGACACAGGCGAAAATGGCAGATATATTACAAAGCATAATGACAGAACAAGAACAAGATATCTACCGGCGCGGTAAAAATACAAAACTACATTCCTCCGCAAAAAATGCAAGCCTTTCTGACTATCGGAAAGCAACAGGATTTGAAGCATTGTGTGGCTATCTGTTTTTAAAGGGAGAAACAGCAAGAATAATGGAACTTGTAAAACTAGCGTTGGACAATTTATAATTATTTTACAATAGGGAAAGGAATACAAAATGCGGTACAATGAATTTACCATTGAGGGAAGAAATGCCGTGATAGAGGCGTTTCGTTCCGGCAAGCCGATTGACAGGCTTTTTATATTAGATGGTGCGCAGGAAGGTGCAATACAAACGATAAAAAAAGAAGCAAAAAAGCATGATACTACAATCAAATTTGTAACAAAAGAACGTCTGGATCAGATAAGCGAAACTGGGAAACATCAAGGGGTAATTGCGTATGCGGCGGCTTATGAATATGCACAGGTTGAGGATATTTTAGAGCGGGCACATCAGAAAAATGAACCACCATTTTTGTTCCTTCTTGATAATATCGAAGACCCACATAATTTAGGTGCAATTATAAGAACGGCGAATCTTGCAGGCGCACATGGCGTGATTATCCCCAAAAACCGCGCCGTAGGGCTTACGGCAACCGTAGCGAAAGCCTCAGCAGGTGCAATAAACTATACCCCAGTGGCAAAAGTGACAAATCTTTCTAAGACCATAGAAGAACTAAAAAAAGAGGGGATATGGTTTGTCTGCGCTGATATGGATGGTACGAGTATGTACCACTTAAATTTAAGAGGTGCTATTGGATTGGTTCTTGGCAGTGAGGGCGAAGGTGTCAGCAGGCTGGTAAAGGAAAAATGTGATTTTACAGCGGCGATTCCCATGAAAGGGGATATTGATTCTCTTAATGCATCAGTAGCCGCAGGTATACTGGCATTTGAGATTGTGCGGCAGAATCAATTTTGTTAAAATGAAATGGAGAAACTATGTCAGGAAGGTATGGCAATACGACAGACGAGGAATTAATCGACCGTATTCGTCAAGGAGAATCGCAGATAACGGATTATATTATGGAAAAATATAAAAATCTGGTGCGGAAAAAAGCGAAATCTATGTATATTTTGGGTGCGGACAATGACGATTTAATCCAAGAAGGCATGATTGGACTTTTTAAGGCAGTGCGGGACTATGACGCAGGCAGAGATGCAAGCTTTTATACGTTTGCAGATTTATGTGTATCCAGACAAATGTATAACGCAGTACAGGCGTCGCGCAGAGAGAAACATGCTCCGTTAAACTCTTATATATCACTCTATGAGGATATGGCGGAAACAGAAGAAGACGGTGCTATGGAACTTGTGAATGTAATCGCTTCCAATATAGAAACAAATCCTGAACAAATTTTTATTGACAAAGAAAATGTGGCACAGATTGAGGCGATTATAGAAAAGGAACTAAGCAGCTTTGAAAAACAGGTTCTTGACTTATATATTACAGGAATGGCATACTCACAGATCGCAAAAGTTCTGGGACGGGATGAAAAATCAACAGATAATGCATTGCAGCGGTTAAAAACAAAATTGCGGCGTGCTGTAAATAATCAAAATATAATTAAATAGCAAAATAAGAAAGGAGTAATATTTTAAAATGAGAAGAAAGGATTTATTTCAAAAGGATTTATTTCAAAAGGATTTATTTCAAAAGACATTAAAACAAATTTCACTTACAGGGCTTGCTGCTGCTGCGGCAGTAACAATGGCATGGGGAAGTTCTCCAATTTTAACACAGGCAGCAGAACTTCCGGCAGCGCTTCCTCAGCAGCCAGTTGCGGAAATACCAGCGGCAGGGACACCAGCGGCAGGGTTGCCGACAGCCGATATACCAGCATCGGTAGGCGTACCGACAGCAGAAACCCCCATAGCAGGCGTACCAGCAGTTGGAACACCGACGGCAGAAATGCCAGTAGCAGGGTTGCCAACAGCAGAGCCGCTTCCGGGGTATGTGCGCAGCGTTTATACAAATGAATGGATTCCGGCAGAACAGGCAGCGGTGCGTCCGATTGCAATTATGATGCCGACGGATAAGGTGGCACAGCCTTCTTATGGTATCAGCAACGCGAAAGTGTTATACGAAATTATGGAGGAAGGCGATATTTCACGTCAAATGGCAATTATCGACAATTGG
>CBCOYO010000200.1:0-4104 GCA_965114465.1 uncultured Lachnospiraceae bacterium | reverse complement strand
GATTTCCAATGGCTGGATACGTAACAGTTCAATGGGTTATCTGAACTGTTACGAAAATTGTAATGTTTTGAAAGGAGCAGGGTTTACATTATGAAAAAATATGATGTAACGGCGTTAGGTGAGCTGTTGATTGACTTTACAGAAAATGGGAAAAGTGGTCAGGGAAATCCCTTGTTTGAGGCGAATCCAGGTGGAGCGCCTTGTAATGTACTGGCAATGTTGTCTAAATTAGGGCATAAAACGACATTTATTGGAAAAGTAGGGAAGGATTTCTTCGGGCAGCAATTAAAGGAGGCTATTTCGGAAGTTGGTATTTGCGCAGACTATCTTTTTATGGACGAGGAGGTGCATACAACACTTGCCTTAGTGCATACCTATCCAGACGGGGACAGAGATTTTTCTTTTTATCGGAATCCGGGCGCAGATATGATGCTGACCGAAGCAGAGCTGCCACTGGATGTGCTGCAGGATACAAAGATATTCCATTTCGGCACGCTGTCTATGACACATGAGGGTGTACGTGCTGCAACGAAAAAGGCTGTACAGACGGCGAAAGCAGCAGGTGCATGGATATCCTTTGATCCCAATTTAAGACCGCCGCTGTGGAAATCGTTGGACGAGGCGAAAGAGCAGGTTTTGTATGGACTGGAATACTGTGATATTTTAAAAATTTCAGACAATGAGATAACATGGCTGACAGGCGAGGAGGATTATTCTGCTGGTGTTGCGTGGATTAACAGCAGATATCATATTCCGTTAGTGCTGGTTTCTATGGGGAAAGAGGGAAGCCGTGCTTATTATCAGGGAAACATGGTGGAAGTAGCACCGTTTTTACAGGAAAATACAATTGAAACAACGGGAGCTGGCGATACGTTCTGCGGCTGTGTGCTGCATTATATCTGCGAGCATGGTTTAGAGGGGCTGACGGAGAGCGGCTTAAAGGAAATGCTGGTGTTTGCCAATGCAGCAGCGTCTGTGATTACCACACGAAAAGGCGCGCTTAGAGTGATGCCGGAGCGTGAGGAAGTGGAGAATGTGATAAGCCGTGCGTAGAAGGACTTTGGTGTGCTCATTTATTGATAGAAGGGATTCGTAAATGGGGTTTTATTTGAATAGTAAAAATTCGTATTTATTGTTTCGTGAGGAGCGTTTGGCTAGATATTTTGTTGATAAGTCAAAATAATTGAACGATTTGATTCCGGTAGTGGATTGATAATGTCGCAATAAAAAGCAATAGTTTTGGGAATGGAACTGAAATATATTTGTATTACACGTCCAAGACGGTTTGGCAAATGCGACAGATTTTCCAATTTCTGCACAGCTCATATTGTATAAGCGGACAATACGTGCTGTGTAGAAAGGAAAATCGAATCATTCGTGAGTATAAGCCCATTGTGGCAATGATAAAAATTTTTTTCCCTCTCCAAAGATCGGCGTGTGTGGTAATGTAATCTTGCAATATTTTGGGAATATTGCTAAATTGCACAGGGTATCCGATAACGATTGCCTTGTGCTTTTGTATTTGAGGGAGAGCGGCAAGATTTTCAATAGAAAATGACTGCGTAGAGGGGCTGCATTGTTTAGTAAAGCGTTCTACGCAGTATTTTGTGTTTCCAGTGCCGCTGAAATATAGTCCTATCATATATTATGGATGCTCCTTGTATAAAATTTTAGAAATTGTGAAGAAATAACATTACAATAAGGCTGAGAATCGTAGTTCCTTAGGTCTGCTGATAAAAAGTAGCCGCAATATGGCAGTCTGTGCAGATTTGAATATATTCAGTGCCGCAGGTGGTATAGTTTTCGCCAATCTGGGCAATATGCATCATTTTTTTGCCGCATTCTGGACAGACGACATATTGTGCGTCATTAATAAATGCAGGAGCGCCGCCAATTGCGCAGCCTTCAAAGGGATTGCAGTATCGAGGAGAAACAGGATTTTGGGAAAGGGTATATACAGGATGATTATTGATATCTTCGTCTTCACAGAAGTACTCCTCGCCGTCTTCGTGGAGGATAACTTCACTTTCTCCGTTTTCTGTGTATTTGCAGAAAATTGTGCCCGCCCAAGGCAGACAGCCGCTGCAGTATTTGATTTTAATTTTTCCGTTAAGTCCTAAGAAAGACAGCCGCTTGTCACTGCCGTCGATAATAAGTCGGTTTTCATAGCTTGAACCGCAGTAAGGGCATTTATCGGCGCATGCTCCGCCAAAGACGGATTCTTCCATAGAGGCAGATGGATTTTCTTCCAAGGCATAGCAAGTGTCATAGTATCGTTTTTTTCGCTTTCCGTCTTCTATGCACCAGCCGCCTTCCTCGGCGTATTTTAACGGGCTGACATATAGTTTTTCACGCCAAGATTTGGGATGTTCCTCCCATTTCTGAAAGTATTCTGCAACGGTGTCATCTCCGATAATAGCAAGTACGACAAGGCAGTTGTTAGCTTTTAGCTGCTGGGTGTCATCCTGCTCTAACAATGCGATAATATTGTCCCTGATTTCTGGTATTATATCTTGATATTGGCTAAATAGCAGTTCTGCGCAATAATGGGCATTGCCTTCATCTAATAAGCTGGCAACAGCGTCTTTGATTTTTTCATCTTGGTTTTCCATTGTTATCCTCCTTGCGTGTTCTACACCTGTATCAATTATACGAAACGGCAAAAAGATTTGCCGTTTCGTTGCGTCAGCCGCTCCCTGCAAAGCCCCAATTTTCCTTTGTGCGGCTGTATGCATAATACTATACTTAGCGTCAGTCTTTTCGACGTTTAGTATAATAATTCTGGATAAGAGTATCCTGTATATGGATTTTATTGTATAAACGTTTACTATATATTATAGCGCGAAATGGTTAACATTTCAAATATAGATTTTACTTTAATTCCTTTATAAATGACAGTGGTGTCATTTGATATTTTTTCTTAAATGCGCGGTGGAAATATGAAAGGTTGCGGAAGCCTACAGACAGGGAAACATCTAGGATAGACGAAGCGCCTTTTTCAAATAGTTCCACGGATTTTTCCAGTCGCAGGTTGTTAATATATTCCATGCAGGTCATATGCATATGTTTTTTAAAAAAGCGCATAAAATAATAGTCGCTGAAATAGCACAGCTTGGCAAGTTCGGAAATCGTGATTGCTTCTGCGTAATGAAGTTCAATATAATCGAGCACTTGCTTGAGTTTGTCGGAGGAAATACGGTTTTCTGGCGAGGTACATTCGGTACGGTATTGCAGCAATAAAAAGATTGCCTGCAAAAATAAGGATTTTAATGCCAGTTCGTAACCGATTACAGCTTCATTATACAATGAAGTTATTTGACGGAAAATTTTCCGTAACGAAACATAAGCGGGATGCTCTGGTGTTATTAAGCAGGGCAGAGAAAACTCTTGGTTCATTAGCGGTATGAGGTAGCGTGTGGAGCAGATATCCGTGGCGTTTCCACCCAAAAAATTCATATGAAATACATAGGTTTCAGAGAAAAATTCGTCGCTGGTTCTGCGTGAAATTGAATGCAGCAGCAGCGGCGGGACAAATAAGATATCACCTTTTTTGGCTTCATAAGTAACAAAATCAATCTGGTAGGAGCAGTCGCCCTTTGTAATCAAAGTAAGTTCGGCTTCCTCGTGCCAGTGCATGGATACCGCGGGATAATCTGCGGCAAGTCGGGTGATATATTTCTGCATTGGAAAAAGTGTTTCACCATGTTTGGCATTTTCTTTCTGATCGAGTGCAAGTATATGCGGTTTTTTCAGTCCATTCCTCCTCGAAAAATATGGGGATACTGCCAATATATATCGAATAGAAACGAGCGATTTAGATGTTCCTTTTTGTACAGCACGTATTGTAGAGGTTTGTGGATATCGTAACTGTACATAAATTGGAAAATCTTGCTACGATTATAAAAAAGAGCAGTATTGTGTTATAAAGTGAAAGAATATTGCAAGAAAATCTTAAAATTTTAAAATATAATAGCAGTATAATACATCAAGGAAATTCTTGCAAGGATTTGTTGAATAGGGTTACTATTCACAGTCGAAATGTTTACAATTCACACCCATGCCAGTCTTTATCAGCTTATAGGTCACGGAGTGTGAATTATAACC
>CBCOYO010000199.1:0-4132 GCA_965114465.1 uncultured Lachnospiraceae bacterium | reverse complement strand
ACACCGAATGTTCGTAAATTGTTGCAAAATCTGGCATTGGGTGTGAATTGTAACAACTGTTACCCTTCGTTTACCATATATTGGAAATGTGACTTGCCAATTTGCCAAAAGGGCATTATAATACTTAGGTATGTATCATTATTGCACCATCGTTTTTGCGGGTGCAGAAGGGAGATTTGTTATGAAAAAAAGGAAATCGGCGGCGATATTGTTAGCGGGCGTCTTGACGGCGTCGCTGCTTACCGGCTGCGGAGAGAAGGAAAAGGGGGCATTAAACCTTTATACATGGGACGGTATGTTTCCGCAGGAGATATTGGACGGCTTTGAACAGGAAACGGGCTACAAGATTTATTACAGCAATTTTGATTATGATGAGGATATGCTGGCAAAGCTGGAAGAAACAAAAGGCGGCGAGTATGATTATGTGATTGCAGATGATTATATTCTTGAGATGGTAATACAAGAAGGGCTGGCAAAACGGCTGGATCGTACCAAGATTTCCACATGGGATGAGATAAATCCGCTTTATCAAGAGCAGTTTTATGATCCTGAGGACGCATATACCATTCCATATGGAGCAGGCATTCCGTTGATTGTATACAATCCAGAGCAAGTGGATATGGAGATTACGGGGTATGCGGACTTATGGGATAAAAGTTTGGAAGACAGCATTGCAATTATCGGCAATTACAGGGTCATTGAGGGCATTGCGCTGAAAACAATGGGAAAGTCTTTTAATACCAATGATTTGGAGGATATCGCGGCAGCAGGAGAAAAATTGCTGGAATTAGCGCCAAATATCCGTGTAATCAGCGATTCCAACACGCAGGATTACTTGTTAAATGGAGAGGTTTCCACAGCGTTTTTGTATACTTCGCAAGTCGTGGCTGCATTGTCTGCGAATCCTGATTTAAAGGTAGTTTATCCCAAGGAGGGACTTGGTTTTGGCATTATGGCAGGATTTATTCCTTCACAGGCACCGAATGAAGAAGCGGCATATGCCTTTGCAGAATATCTTAATCAGCCGGAAATTGCTGCGAAATGTTTTGAATATATTGGTTATTATTGTACCAATAAAGGCGCAGAAACGTATATTTCCGATGCAATGAAACCGGCAATAGTAGCTCCAGCAGATATTGAAAAAGGTGAAATTGTGCAGAATATTTCACAGGAAGCAGAAGATTTGCACAGCCAGAATTGGAATTTATTCCGAACAGCATGTGAGTAGGGAAGTAAACTTCCCTACTCGATGGATGATGATTATTTGCAGGAGCAAGATGCTGTGGAAGAGAACGTTTGTATTGCGTCACGGATTTTCTTCTCGTCGGCTGCGGGAGTGGGATAATATCCACGTGTGTGCATAATTTCAAATAAATCCTGCTGAATATCATGTTCCTGTTCCAGACAGTGCAATATAGCATGTCTTACGGATTCATGAACACATTCATTGGAAAAAGCATTATAGTTTGCCGTTGTAGCTTTTTCGGTGTTTAATGCATCGGAAAGGATTTCCTTATCGGAAAAATTGGAAAAATCTGATGTCATAGCGGTTGCCTCCTATTTATTTAAGTTGTGCATAGAGTGCGTTAAAGTGGCCTTGATGCTTGTTGGAAATCTCTTGGAATTTATCCTTGATTTCCTGATCGGAAGTATGATCCGCAAGCATTTTGAACTTTTTAATGAGTAGCTGCTCCTCAGATAAAAGGCTGTGAAGCGAGGATAATTCTTTTTCTGATAATTGTGTCATATGCTTTACCTCATTTCTGTGCTGGTTAATGGTTTGAAACGGCAGGCTTTTTATGCACACGCTGATGCAGCGGAAATATGTCATTGCATGACGCATCGGCGGCGCACAAGTAGGAAAGATGCATCTTCTCTACTCGATTTTTGCGCTGCGGTTTCTTACGGGAAATAGTTTGTGTGGAAATACAGAAAATATTCTGTTTTAATCTGGAAAAAAGATAGGGCGTATAAACGGAAATAACTTGGGAAAAATAAAGTTACGGGAAACAGGGAAATAAAGATTGAAATGAAAAAAGGAGAACGAAAAATGAAAAAGAAATGGACAATACTTTTGGTATCGGCTGTGTTGGCAGCTTCACTATTGACAGGCTGCGGAAACAGTAACCGCAATTCCGATGAAGCGGGCCCAGAAGGATCACAGGATACATCTGGAATGGTACATCTTGAAGGGGCAGATGAGGTATCTGCCTTTATAGATGAAGTGTATCAGGGAGTGGGGGAAGACTTGCTCCCTTATGAGGTGACAACGACGGAACTGGACTTAAATGACAAGGACATGATTGCGTATCATACAGGTCTTGAGGATTTAAGTGGAATTGAAGGGATTTATTTATCAGAATCTATGATGACCTCGACGGCTTACAGTGCTGTATATATACGGACGAATGACGAGGCAGACGCAGAGGCAGTCCGCAAGCAGTTAATGGATAAAATCAATCCAGCAAAGTGGATTTGCGTGACAGCCGAGAAGCAAATTGCTGTGACAGTCGGAAAAGATGTATTCCTTGTAATGGGCTTTCCGGAAACGGCAGATGCAGTTTACACAAATGTTAAGAAAGCGGCTGAAAGCAGAAATATGACTGTTTCAGACGCAATAGAAAAAACGAATTCGATTTAACCCAAGAAATCCGATAGGAGCACAGTTATGCTTTTTTCCAGTATTACATTTTTGTATATATTCCTGCCGCTGGTTCTGCTATTATATGCTTTTGTACCAGAACAGGGCAGGAATCTTGTTTTGTTATTAATGTCGTTGTTGTTTTATGCATGGGGAGAACCCGTATATGTTCTTCTAATGCTTGCGCAAATCGGCATTGTATATGTACTTAGCGGCTTAAAAGGGAGATTTTTCTTCCTTTTATCCGTTTTCGTTCCCTTTGCGGCGTTATTTTATTTTAAATTTTCCAATACATTTCCTATTGGTATTTCTTTCTATACCTTTCAGCTTGCAAGTTATAGCATTGACGTGTATCGAGGACAAGTGGCACGCCAGAGAAATTTTATTGTATTGGCGGCATATGTAACACTTTTTCCACAATTGGTAGCAGGGCCGATTGTTCGCTATAGCGATGTGGAAAACACATTGGTAAACAAGCGCAATGTTGCAGATAAGTATGCAAATTTAGAATACGGCATTGTGCGCTTTGCTATTGGCTTAGGAAAAAAGGTTCTGATTGCAAATGTAATTGGCGAATTTGTGACGGAAGTGTCACAATTATCCGGAAGAACACTTGCATTATCGTGGGGCTATGCAATTGCGGTTGCACTTCAGATTTATTTTGATTTTTCGGGCTATTCGGATATGGCAATTGGTCTTGGCAGAATGATGGGATTTTATTTTCCAGAGAATTTCCGCTATCCTTTTATATCGGGAAGCATCAGCGAGTTTTGGCGTAGATGGCATATTACGCTGGGATCATGGTTTCGGGATTATATGTATATTCCAATGGGCGGAAATCGTGTCGGCATGGTGCGCTGGATTTTTAATATTTTTGTTGTATGGGGTTTTACTGGGTTATGGCATGGCGCAGAGTGGAATTTTATCCTTTGGGGTCTGCTGTTTGCCGTGTTGCTGATTTTTGAAAAAATTTGTAAGCTAATAAATCAGAAACTTATGCCTTCGATTGGCAGTAAAGAGGGCAGTAAATGGGTACTTTCGATAGTACGGCATGGGTATGTTATTTTTTTTATCCTGATAAGCTTTCTGATTTTCCATAATACAGATTTAGAAAGGGCAGCAACAGATATTTTAAGTCTTTGGAACAACAATGATTTAGCAATCACAGATACTTCGCAGAAGTTGGTATGTGATTATATGCTTCGCAATCGAATTGTAATTTTGGCAGTTGGTCTAGTGGCAGCTACGCCGCTTCCTGTGATTTTATGGGGGCGGTTTCAGAAATGGCTGCGTATGCATCGTGGCGGAGATACAGCAGTGCATTTGTTGCGGGCGGTGTCATCTGTGGCGTTGCTGCTTTTATGTACAGCATATATAATTGATGGATCGTTTAATCCGTTTTTGTATTTTCGGTTTTAATTGTATGATTCAAAAGGGAATAGGAGTAGAATGAAATCAGATAAATGGAAGCAAAGAATTACAATATATAGT
>CBCOYO010000198.1:0-4232 GCA_965114465.1 uncultured Lachnospiraceae bacterium | reverse complement strand
AATAGTTCTTTTACTTCAATAGGTCTTTTACTTCAATAGGTCTTTTACTTCAATAGGTCTTTTACTTCAATAGGTCTTTTACTTCAATAGTTCTTTTACTTCAATAGGTCTTTTACTTCAATAGGTCTTTTACTTCAATAATTCTTTTACTTTATTAGTTCTTTTGGTTCAACAGTTCTTTTAATTCAGCAGTTCTTTGATCTGAAACAGCATTTGGTTTACATTGTCATACCATTTCATTTGCTGCTGTTTAATCTTAAAAGAACCTGTCTTTGTTCCGCCGTATGTGCCGATTCCGTGAATTGTGATTTTCGCAGTACCCTTATTAATATTCTTTGCGTATCCTGTAATTTCGTAATCAACACCTTCCTGCAGATCATAGGTGGTCGTTGTACCATTTTCTTTTATCTTTATAGAAACCTTTACCGCTCTGTCGTCTTTCTTCTCGTCTGTACCATGCGGCTCAATTTCCTTTCCTGTATAATACTGATCGTCAACTTTAATCACTGCCTTGGAAAGATTTCTGTTATCTGCGATAATTCGGAATGCCACCACTGTTTCGCCTTCATAGTTTCCTAAACCGCTAATTGTCAGTCCGATTTTTGTACCTGCTTTTAACAGTTCTGCTGGAATCTCAGGCATTTCCTGTGGATATTCTTCTGCAGGAATTTGTTCCGCAGAAATCTCCTTTACCGGATCTACCCAATAAGTCGTTTTGATTTCATAATCTGTTCCTTTTTTCAGTACTTTTCCATCCAAATCTTTTACAACAGGATTATTGGTTTTGTACTTCTTAGCATTCTTTTCAATTAAATCTGCTGCGGATATATCCTTTAACTCTAAAAGACTCTGCTTCTGAATAGTAAATGAAATCGTTTCTGTTGTTCCCTTAAAATTGCCTTTTCCTTTGATTTTTACAAAAGCTCCGCCGACTTTCTTATTGTTGGTATAAGACAGCGTATAATCAACACCCTGTACCATATCCATACCATTAAACTTCGCCTGAAGCAGCGCATCTGTCAGCTTACTGCCGCCTTTTGCATAAGGTGCTGTAATATTCTTGGCATAAGTAAACGCTTCTTCTGCATTTCCTTTTAGATCATACGGTGTTATCTTAAAGGTCTTTTTCACTGTGCCGGTATAACCGTTTTTCCCTGTAATCAGGACAGTTGCTTTTCCCGCTTTGATATTGTTCTGGTATGTTACTGTATAATTCTCTGCCGAAATGGTGCTATTCACAATCGGTCTAAGTTCTTTTCCTGTGTAAACTAAGCCAGCGTTTGTAATCGGAGCGGATGTTTTTTCATCTTTTAAGGTTATATCTCCTGCTTTCAGCGGCGTTCCTGTGATTTTAAAGGTTGTCGTTTTTTCACCGATAAACTTGCAGTTTTTATCACCTTCCATTGCGTAAACCGTTACTGTCACTGTTTCGCCTGCCTGTGTATTGTTTTCGCTGTATTTTACTTTGTAATCTTTATTAGGTTCCAATTGTCTGTTTTTGTATGTTACAATAACTTCTGGGGCAATAGGTTTACCTTCATCATATGGTTGATTTGGAATCTTCTTAATTTTTACACTGCTCATTAAAGTGTATTCGCTTTTATTTGCAAGCGTTAGATTGATTTTCCTTTCTCCGGTATAGCCGCTGTTCTCTACTGCTTTGATTGTCACTTGATATTTGCCCGGTTTTGTGTATGCGCCTTCTTGTTTATCTTCTTTTTCTATGGTGTATTCTTTGTTTAATTTCAATTTCTTTCCGTTTCTTGTTACAACAGGATTGATCTTTACAGCCGTTGTATTGTTTTCTGATACCAATGCATATAGATCTGATACTAAAATATCTTCATCTTCAAGAGTTTTTGGCAGGATGCGGAAATCCTTTGTAACCGTTCCTGAATAATTTCCCTTTCCTTTAATAACAACATTGGCAAGTTCAGAGTTGGTTGTTACTTTTGTATTGTTTTTGTAGGAAACGGAATAGTCTTTACTGGTTAGAAGCGTTCTGCCGTCGTATACTTTTACGGTTGGTTTTAAGGCGCTACCCGTATATGTCATATCCTCAATATCTTCTGCCCAAAGTCCCTGTGGTATCTTTCTTAAAGCATTTCTTGCGCTTTGTAAAGCATTTTTCGCTTCATCTACTTCTGGCTGCGTTGCCGTTTCGCTTTGGTTGATATTTTGTGCCTCTTTTAGCGCTGCTTGCAATGCTTCCCAGCTAACGTCCGTATATTCTTCTTTTATTAAGTTTTGACATTCAGCAATTAATTTGTTTAATTCTGTTTTGTCAACGGTATCTGCTGTTATTTTTACCAAATCATCATAAGCTTTCTGCAAATTGGTCTTTGCTTCATCCAATTCTGCTTTGGTAGCATCTGCTTTATTGCTAATATCCTGTGCTTCCTTTAACGCCTTTGCAAAAACATCCCAGCTTTCCTTGGTATAAGCATCCTCTGGTGTACCTTGATATTGTGCAATCAGTACGTTTAAGGCTTCTTTGCTTGCTGTTACATCTGTGTTTGTTTCAAGATGATCATATGCATTTTGTAATGCATTCTTTGCGTTATTGACTTCTGCCTGTGTTGCGTCTGCCTTTTGTGAAATCGTATTCGCCGCGGTTAATGCATCTTCGAATGCTTTCCAGCTTGCTTCTGTGTAATCACCTTTTGGGGTATCTTTGTATTTTTCGATTAGGTTGTTTAGGTCGGTTTTATCAACCTTTTGCATATCCGACCTAAATGTAGCACTAATTATTATGTTTCCATTCGGCATAGTAAAAGATTCTTGCATAGCTTCTGTAATATTTTCATCGTATGTCAAAACTGCCATACTTTTTGTTTCATCATATGTAGATAACCCATGTACATCTGGTAAAATTGCACCTTTTATGTTCTTTCCTGATACTGTCAGAGTTGATAAATAATATCCTACATCTGGTGTCACTGTTACTTTTATTGTTTGTCCGCTAACCGCTTTCACATAATTGGCAGCGACACTGCCTGTACCTTTTTCTATATTTTCATCTATTGTAACGTCATAGATTCCATACAAATATAAATCATCTACTGTTCCCCATGCACCGCCTTCTGTTGAAACAATGTTCATTCCAACTACCAAATAATCGCCCTCTGAAACCATAATATCCGTAATTTCAGGATTTTGCCAGTTTACCCATCCGCTTAGTGAACATGACTTTTCATATTTCGCCTTTTCATTGCCCTCTGCGTCATATACCGTTGCAATAGCATACTGCAAATCAACAGATGCAGCTTTATCACCTTGAATATATCCTCCAAATGTATAGCTGCCTGCTTCTATATCTTTTACTGTTTGTTTTACGGTTATATTTATTGTATTCTCAGAATAAAAATGCAAAGAATAACCACTTTCATTGTGTGGATCGTCATCTGTTCTGCTGGCTATGTTTGTATCTGAGATTATCCAATCTTCCATATTGTCTTCTTCAAATCCCGGATTAGAAAGAATATTCTCACCAACAGGCATCTTTACTCTAATAGTTAATGTAACCTTAAATTCCTTAGTTTCCGTAGTTCCATCATTTAGTATATACTCACAAACGATACTACCGCTAACGATATATTCTCCTTGTTCACTTGTATTTACCAATGCCTGTTCTTCTTTGTTCCACTCTATATCATATTCTTTTGTACTTCCATTATTAAAAGCAACCTCCGTTGTTAATGGATATTCAACTTTTTCATCTATATTGACCGTTTGGGATAATTGATTCTTAACTTCTGTAATTGCTACTTCTGCCACTGCACCAGTTCTGATATAACTATATACTTTGGCTGTTGGAAGCGCATTTCCATAAAAATCAAACCATGATTGATTATCAACAGCACTGCCGCCAAACCATTTTCCAGCATCTTCAGAGTCGTATTCATTAGAATAACTAGAAGCCCATCCTGAACCATGCTCTTCCCATAGTACTTTGTTTTTATTATATAATTCATCATCTATATTTCCGTCTGCATCATACACATAATAAGGAGAAATCCACGCAGGCTCCCAGTAAAATACTCCAATACTGCTGCCCGCAGCCACACCTTCCTCACTATTTATCTTATTTACTGCGTACACCACATCCCTTAACTCATCTGCTTGTCCTTGAATAGAAATTCCATAAGCTACTGGAAGATTTTTATCCTTCGCAACAGTATTACCATGTCCATCTCCATCTTCCCATGTTGTTGCCCAAGAAGTTTCTGCAA
>CBCOYO010000197.1:0-4249 GCA_965114465.1 uncultured Lachnospiraceae bacterium | reverse complement strand
CTCTATTTTATCACATTTTCTTCCTACACGGGGATTTAATCAGTGGTTCCTTAATAGCCGGCGAGTTGACACTCAAGATATGCGTCTCCCTGCCTAGCCCACTCCCTACCAAGCTGTTTCTGATTTTGTTATACGTCATTGACACACCTGCACCTTTTCCGCCGCTCTACATGATATTTTCTTGCCATCCGTCAGGATACCTGCAAAAATTCGCCATGGCGGCCCAAAAATTTCTCGCCCATCCAGTATTGGGGGTTATGAATGCGGGTTCTTGCTTTCGTCTTATATTCTGTTGGCAGGTTCACCTCTCCACCTGAAAAATATTTGTCTTATCCAACCTATAGCCCGGAATATCCCTCGTTCAACCCAAATCAGTCCCATTCCACAGTAAAATAGGATCCATACGGCAGACAGAGTGGGTAAACATAGTAAATTATCGAAGAACCAATTCCTTGCGAAAAGTAAAATGACAGGGCATTTCTTCCAATAAATCTGATGGCGGAGCAATGTTTTACAATAAAGTCTATTTTCCCTCGAGAATAAACGACTGTTACAATGGAAAGAAGCGAAGCGACAAAATACATCAAATGTGGCGGAAACTTCGCACCCTGTAAGTCCGTTGCTGGTATTTGAAACATTCGGCTAACCAGATACCACAACAATATAATTGCTGTGCATGCACTAAAATATTGCCATATCGTTCCCTTGAAATGTCTATTTGCCAGAAGATGCCCGAGAAGAAAAAATACCAAATAAAAGCAGAAATCTCTGCTGAACAAAAAGTACGATGATTGGTTTGTTATCGAAAACCAGACAATGCCAATCAACAGAAAAGTTACAATCCTGATAATATATACATATTGCAACTTTTTCAATAGGAATACGCCTAAAATGCTTCCCACAAGAGAAACAGGGATCCACATTGGCATAAACCAAAGCGATCCTGCAATAACAGGAAGATACGGGGTTTCTACTATGAAAGCGATCTGGTAAAGCAACCTCTGAACAGAAAATGTGCCTGGATACAGTATTACATGACATACGATATTGATAATGACCATGAAAATAATATACTGCAACCAGATTTTAAGGAGATTATCAAATGTCTTCTTTATATCTGCAGTATAATATGCACTCCATCCCGACAGAAACACAAACAGCGGTACGTCAACCAGCAGTACAAGTGTACGCAAAATACTTTCGCTCAGGTAGCCTTCTCCTGACCAGTAGACAGTATGAATCAAGACGACACTGATCGCCGCAATTCCCCGATAAAAATCAAGATATACATCGCGTATTTTAGGTTTCATGGTAATCCTCCCTTCAACCAATGTGTTATGTTGTCCCCACGAACAAGATATGCTTCTTCAGCCAGCTCTGCCAAGGGTGCATCCACAAAGGAATCGGAGTAGAAATATTGGATACTTACGCCAGGATAGTTCTCCTGAAAGCGTCGCACTTTTTCCCCTCCTTTACAATTTGCTCCGCGTATCTTGCCGGTGGTAGGGTCTAACTCTGTAGCAATGGGAGGCGCAATCCCAAGCCGCCGACAAATCGGGACCAATAGGAACGCGGGGGATGCAGATATTACAACGTCATTCTCCTGCTTCTGTTTTAAATACCATTCTTTTATCTTTGACTGCCGTGAATCCCAGAAAGAATCTATCATTTCATCTAGGCTGGGAAGCCCTCTCAAGAAGACAAAGAACCGTTCTTTCCACTCCTTGGTATCTATTCGGCCTGTTGTGTGCAATAAAACGCTCCATATCTGTCCAAATATGTAGACTACCAAACCCGGATGTTTTGATAAACAATACAGGTAAAAATCTATTGAGCTGTCTCCATCATAGATGGTTTTGTCGAAATCATATATATTCATGGTTGGTTTCTGTTTACGCCGTACAGAATCAAAAACATCGCTATTAAATAAGAGGCGCAAAGGATCAGCAAGCTTTTGTCGTGAATTAAAACTTCTACCGGATCGCCATCCGAATTGCCTTCTATATCCATGCTGTAGCGCATAGTGATGAACAGAACAACTGGAATGGTAAGAATCAGACTACTGCTACCATAATGCTGCATGGTCCTATCATCCATACACCACAATGCATAAAAGGCATTTGCCAGACCTAGGCACATGTACATATTTCTGTTCAGAAACTCGGGATTATAGAATCGCAACACCTTTCACGTCTCTCCGCCGCCTATTCGTTGAAGCTCGTTGCGCCGCTTTCCAAGAGAGAGATAAAGCGCAAATGTGATAACAGTCAAGTAGAGCCAGTTGGAGATTGATATCTTTGTCACAACTGCACCATATAAAATACGAATTAGAAATCCGGAAGTCAGTATTGCCACATCCACCAGAGGAATATTTTTCATTCCACAGCTATACCCAATATTCAGCACTAAATAAAGCATCAGCAGCAAACTGGACGCAGGATGAAAGACGATTGCATTGCAGCCTGCTGCGGCAAGTAATAAAAATATCGTCAAAAGTCGGGCTCTCGTTACCGAAATTGCTCCAGAAGCTATGGGCCGATTGCATTTTGTAGGGTGATGCAAGTCCTTTTCCCGGTCTCGAATATCGTTGATAATATAAACTGCAGAAGACACCAGGCAGAATGCAGAAAAACCTGCCAATCCAGAAAGAAGTTTCCCTTGCTGAAACAGCTGTCCGCTACAGGCCAAGGCCGCAAAAATGAGGCAATTTTTGATGTAATGGTGTATTCGCATCAATTTTAAATACGATTTTACAATAGTCATTCCTGTAAGTTCTCCGTCCTGAATTTTCTTTGTGACAGCTCCCATTTTCAGCAGTACAACTGGTCAGGTCCACTCTAATTCTGCTTTTGGGGAGTATGGAGGTTTTTCAGTCTACATATTCAAACCCGATCCTTACTATTTACGCGCATATACCAGTATCGTTCATTCATCTTGCGACATATTTGAAAAACGCTGTTCTGTCATAGTTAGGAACCAGAAAATTTTCTAACCAATCCACATCGCCGACTTGTTTATCAGAAAATGTTCCAATATCATCCGCAACAACCGGATTATAAGCATTCATCCGAACAGATTTTATTTTGTTTGCCCAATCTTTTAACGTTCCAAGACCTGTTATAGATAAGCAAATAGTCAGTGCGATAATGGTAATTGAAATACCCACTTGATATCCATTCTTTATTAGATAACGTATAACAAAAATCATCAAAATAAAGAGCGCAGGAATAGAAGCTCTCATGCAAAAATCACGGCCAAAGCCAAGCTGAACATGTGGTATAATAATTAAGGAAACTATCATAGTATAAAATAGAATGGAATGCTTATAATCTCTCCGTATTATTAAGCAAAACGTACCGAACTCTAAAAGGTAGAAAACAGCCAAAAATATGAGATGCTTAATCCCAAACGGATCGGGAACAGCATAAAACCCTACATGCTGTGCGCTAACATTACACTTAAAAAACAAAAGAAACACAGGGAATATCGATATGCTGGCACAGATATTAGGGATTGATAGTGCCTCTTTAAGTGGTTCTAAATGTTTCTTTACGATCAACTGTGAGACGAAGTCAACGACTAAAAAGATGACCAATCCAACAAACGGAATTGGACCATATGGAAGAATGCACAGCCCCAAAAAAGCATAATGGCTCACCCTACGGCACAACATAAATAAGATTGTGCCAATCCATGGTGCTATTGTCTGGTTATAAACCCACGCTAGCAGAGCATCGTTTGGGGTATACTGGTAGCCATAACCATAATACATATCAGGCCATCCAAATCCATTCCCAAGTAAGTAATTTCCTTGCCCTAAAATATCAATCCACATATATCCCAGGTCGTTTAATCCTCCCCAAGAAATCAGAACTACCAAAATAATCCAAATTTGTGTTTTCTTTTTTGGCATGATATAAGCATTAATGCATAGAAATGCCAAAAAAACACCCAAAGCATTCCAACTCCATAAGACAATATTTGCAATGGTAAAACCGGCTAGTTTTCCAAACAGTGCAGGAACAATCCAATGCATCAAATAATACACAAGAGCATTTCCTGTAGTATCATACACAACTGGCCACTCATAATTGCACATATCTCGAAAAAGAGCATTTCTCCAGTGCTGATCCCATGTTTGGTAGAAAAAGATCGTAGTTGTATAAACCCACACAAGTATTATAAAACCTGTAACTGGTAGTGTCAAGATTATTTCGCAAATTAGTATGCAGACTCTGGGTGGAATGAA
>CBCOYO010000196.1:0-4290 GCA_965114465.1 uncultured Lachnospiraceae bacterium | reverse complement strand
TAGAAATCGCTTCGCGATGGGCTGGATACCTCCAACCACTACATTTTATTACGGGCTGTCACAATAAGCTTTGATGATACCAAATATGGTATAAATCTTAGCACAGCGTTAGACTATCTTGTATCCGTTTGTCTTAATGCAACATCCCCTACCTGAACTGTTACATCACTCGGTAACAGTTCAGATAACCCATTGAACTGTTACGTATCCAGCCATTAGAAATCGCTTCGCGATGGGCTGGATACCTCCAACCACTACATTTTATTACGGGCTGTCACAATAAGCTTTGATGATACCAAATATGGTATAAATCTTAGCACAGCGTTAGACTATCTTGTATCCGTTTGTCTTAATGCAACATCCCCTACCTGAACTGTTACATCACTCGTTACAATTCATACCCATGTCAGTCTTTATCAGCTTATAGGTTACTGAAGTGTGAATTATAACAGATTTTGCACACAAAAAGCTAAAGCGCAAACATTTTGGCGCATAATTTCCACTACTTTGACGTGAGTGTGAAAAGTAACAACCACTCCTTTATGGTTCACTCTGTTCCAGGAACAAAGTCCTAGGCTAAACTGCAACCTTTTTCTATTGTATAAACTTTATCGAAGTGGTTCATATAACTTCCAAACACATCATGCGTTATTACAATCACAATATTGGGCAGTTCTAAAACGTATTCCATAATTTTCTTGGTCGTATCCGGATCTAAACTGGAAGTCACTTCATCCAAAATCAGCATATCATATTTGCGAATCAGCACTCTTGCAAGCGCAATCCGCTGAAGCTGTCCGCCTGAAAGGTTTTTAATATTTTCATCAATCACTGTTTCTAAACCGTTTTCCAACAATGCAATCTCTTTGGAAAGCCCGACAATTTCCAATACATGGTTCACCTCATTATCCGAATAATCAGCATACAAGCAGATATTATTTTTAATTGTATCATGAAAAATATAGGAACTTTGCGAACTGTAACCGATATGTTGGTGGAGTAAGCGCATATCGAACTTTTTCATATCTATGTCGTTAAATGCAATTGTACCTTTGTACTGTTCTATATATCCATATATTAATTTTGCCAGCGTCGACTTCCCGCAGCCGCTTTGTCCTATTAACGCAATTTTCTCCCGACTGCTGCACGCAAAATTTATATTCTCAATTAATGGCTGGTTTTCGTCATAGCGGAATGAAATATTTTCTAACCGCACCGATTCGATCTGTGATAACGGCGCATAATTTCCTTTCTGTACCGTTTCATACTCTAATCGCTTCTGTTTTTTTCTTTCTGACAACATTTTGTTCTGCGATAACGGTGCTTTTTTTCTTTCTGGCAACATTTTGTTCTGCGATAACGGCGCTTTTTTACTTTCTGGCAACGTTTTGTTCTGTGATAATGCCGCTTCCTTTCCTTCATTGATTAAGTTCTCAATTTTTTCTTGTATCTTCTTAGATGCCTTTATGCGGGCAAAATTCTGCGACAGTACTTGGCAGGGCGCTATAATAAAATTAGACAGATTTGTCGCCGCAACCATATAGCCAATAGAAATTTTATTATCAAAAACCAACAGCATACCAATCAACAGCACAATAAAAAACAGCACATTTCCCAGAAGCGAAGACAATGTTATTGAATAATTCATAACACGCAAAAAGTTATATTCACTCGCTGCACACGCTCTTAAAACCTTACGATTCTGCTCTGCAAAGCCTTTCTGTGCCTGAAAATCATGCAGCACTTCAAAACCGTTTAAAATCTCTGTATTGCTCTGCACATATGCCTCCGACTTCTGCGAAAAAAGCAGGCGGTAATTTTTCAATCTACTGTCAAGCAGTCTTGGCAGTGCAATCGGTGCTGTCGCCGCAATCGCCACAAAAAGCAGCAGCGACGGATTAATATAAATATACATACACAGCGCAAAAAGCAGCATACTCCCATATAAAAGCACTTGATACAGCGCATTGTAGAAGTCCTCGCTCAGCATTTTCATATCGTTTGTCAAGGTTGATAAATCCGCCGATTTGCTTGTATTTCTGTAGGTTTCGATATTGCGGTTCATTATTGTATTGATACAACAGTTACGGAAGTATTCCACTGCGCCACACTGCAATTTAGAAAAAATATTACGGCTTGCTGACTCCGACAAAAATGTCAACGCAATAATCCCAATTCCAATCATTAAATATGTAACAGCTTCCTGCTTAGATTCTGCGTCAATCATCCACTGTAAAATAAACGACTTCATTGGAGCTACAACGCCAACCACCAACGTTACAACGATAAGCAGCACCCAACTCCATTTCTTTTGTTGAAAATAATCGTGAATATATACTTTTTTCATTTGCTTTCCCTTTCTTGATATCCCTATAAACAGTAATTTTTACGATATTTCTCAAGATATACTGATTTGCTGTACAGTTACGCATCTGCAATTTTCTTAATAATACCACACGCCTTATAATGCTGCAGTGGATAATACGCCACCGGCACGCCTTTTTCCTCTGCAAGACGATAAATATGATTGAGTGCCTCGTCTGATTTGCTGTCCTGCTGTATCAACACCTTCCACGGCACGCGGCGCAGCAAAACCCTAGTCGTTTCACCAATCCCAGGCTTAATAAAATTGATATCCTCAATATCAAACTGCGCCGCAATTTTTCGCACTTCATCAATCCCTTTGTCGATTGAAACATTTAGTTCTTCTGAATTTAATTTATTGCTATTTGGTTCATTGCCGTTCAATTCATTTCCGTTTAGTTTCTTGCCGTTTAGTTCATTTTCGTTCAATTTCTTGCCATTTGATTCCTTGCTATTCAATTCATTTCCGTTCGATTCCTTGCTATTTGATTCCTTACCGTTCAATTCATTTCCGTTCAGTTTCTTGCCGTTTGATTCATTTTCGTTCGATTCCTTGCTGTTCAATTCATTTCCGTTCGATTCCTTGCAATTTGATTCCTTACCGTTCAATTCATTTCCGTTCAGTTTCTTGCCGTTTGATTCATTTTCGTTTGATTCCTTGCAATTTGATTCCTTACCGTTCGATTCCTTTTCGTTCGATTCCTTGCTGTTCGATTCATTTCCGTTCGATTCCTTGCTGTTCAATTCTTTCTTGATAGGAAACTGTGCTTCAATTGCATGAATAAACGCATATGATAAATCTGCGTCAGCAAGTTCCCCGTAATATACTGCCCCGTGGAAATCTTGAGTGCCAATAATATCGCTGCGCAGAAAAGTTCTGCTAATCAGTCCGGAAACCGTGCTGTTTAGGCAGGAACTGGGAATTAAAATATCTTGATGTGTACCGCACAGTTCTGTAATATATGCTGGATCTGCTGCAACTGCAAGTTCTGGCGACACGCCTTTATAAGCGGCAAGACATTTCTTTAATTCGCCTAATATCGCCCCTTTCCCAATCCAGCCGTCCACAAACAATAAATGTTCTGCACAATGCCGTTCCAAAATATAATGCATTGCATTATCGTCTATGCCGCGCCCCCTAATAATGGAAATCGCATAATGTGGCGCTTGGATATGAAATGCCGTCTGCAAAAACCGCTTTAGCAATATTCCTATAGGAATCCCCGCCCGTGCAAGCGAAACAAGCACTACCTTGTCGCCGTACTTTGCCACCACTTTTCCAGCCAGCGCCGCAACTGCCTCCGCAGTCGGCTTGGCATAATGTTTCAGTGCTTCCTGATACGCTTCCATATATTTTGCGCTGGGCTTATATTCAATCGGAAGCATTTCGCAGTAATGAACCCCCGATTGAATCAAGCGTTCACGTTCCTGCGTCGGCTGCGGCAAAACCATTCCAGTGATATCCTTTAATAAGATCGTTACATCCTCTTTTTTATAGGAACTTTTGATTAAATTCATATTTTTCGCTATTCCTTTCTAATGCACTAACAAGTTATAAAAATTTTGTCAAATTCTTTCTATCTTTTCATTCGTTACACCCAAGTCATAAACTTTGTGAAAAATTTATCAAATTTGTTTACATTCCCAATATATTACTTTATTATCTGTATGTCAATGTTTATGGGGTGATTTCGCTAATTATACGTAACAGTTCGTAACAGTTCAGGTAGGTCTGCGCATTTACTGCGCTGACCGTAATAAAATGTAGTGGTTGGAGGTATCCAGCCCATCGCGAAGCGATTTCCAATGACTAGATACGTAACAGTTCAATGGGTTATCTGAACTGTTACAACAGTTCGTTACTTTCACACCCACGCCAAAGTAGTGGGAATTATGCGCCAAAATGCTAAAAGCTTTCGCTTTTTT
>CBCOYO010000195.1:0-4315 GCA_965114465.1 uncultured Lachnospiraceae bacterium | reverse complement strand
TAATAGCCCATACCAGAACTAGCAAAAACAATTAATATCAAACCAGGAATTGCACCCTGTTGTGTCAAACCAAACTGCTTTAACAGGAAGTATAAGCAAATCATGGAAAGGAATCCAGGGAACATTCCAAGTATCAACCAAAAACGCATCAAAAGTTCTCTGCCCTTAAAACGCATTCTGGAAAGTGCATAACTTACCATTAATACAAACAGCGTCTGTAAAATTGATACAAATGTAGCGATAATTAACGTATTTCCATACCATCTAAAGAACTGGCAGTCTGCGCTGAATAAGAATTTATAAGAATCCAGCGAGAACGTCTTCGGAAGCAGATAGTTTACCTGTCCGCCCGGCTCCAAAATATAAGAACGGAAACTCTGCAAAACCAAGCATACAAATGGGAACAACCATATAATGCTTATGATAATCAATATTGCGTAAGCAAAACCATTGCTAATTTTATTACGTTTTGACATTATTGGAATCCCTCCTCATCTTTAACTGACGGTAAGATATTGTATACCACCAGCGAAATCACAGCAGTCACGATAAATACCATAATACCAATAACGGCAGCCATCTTATAATCTGTATCATTAATCGTCAACTTATACAACCATGTTACAAGCAAATCCGTATGTCCTGCACCGCCATTTAACGCCATAGATTGTGGTTTACCACCACTTAATAGGAATATAATATTAAAGTTATTTAAGTTTCCTGTAAACTGTGTTAACAAGAATGGCCCTGTTACGAACAACATATAAGGAAGTGTAATCTTCATAAACATCTGAACAGGATTTGCACCATCAATCTTAGCACTTTCATATAAATCTGCCGGAATATTCATCAAAAGACCTGTACAGATTAACATAATATAGGGAATACCAACCCAGCAGTTCAAAATAATAATTAAAACTTTCGCAAGTGTTGCATCCTGCCAAAACGGAATTGCGCTTTGTATCAATCCCCACTTCATTAAATATCCATTTACAAGTCCATCTTGTGCAAACATCTTGCCGATATACAGAAGCGATACAAACTGCGGTACAGCAATTGTCATAACCAAAATGGTTCTCCAAAGCTTCTTAAACTTAATTCCTTTTTTGTTTATTAACATCGCAACGATCATACCCAGAAAATAATTTAAAAACGTTGCGAAGAATGCCCAAACAAGTGTCCAACCTAGTACAGTAACGAATGTACTACCAAAACCAGCTGTACCAAAAGAAAACAAATTCTTAAAGTTATCTAATCCAACCCAAGTAAAAAGTTGTGCTGGTGCCTGATGCTTTGAGTCATAATTAGTAAATGCGACACAAATCATAAAAATAATTGGCAGCACAATAAATAAGAAAATACCCAATGTTGGCAGAGCCAGCAAAGTTTTGTCAAAATGCTCATCCAATAATGACATTAAATCCTGCTTTACTGTCGGGAGTTTCTTCCCCTGAGCAAGTGCTCTCTGCCCATCTCTATTCTGACGGACGTTCATCCGCCACACAAAGATAAAAGCAATTACAATAATAATTGTCAGCAGACTATAGAGCAAAATCAAGAAACTGTTATCCCCATAAGAAACGGTTCCATCTGGGTTAAATCCCCTTCCATGTGTACCAAGCGTTCCAAAATCCTTGATATACGTTACTCCAAAAGTCGCCATATAATAAATAAATACAATTTCCGCTAATAAGAATGCAATACCGCGGGCAAACTGCTTACGAAGCAATGGCCCAAAACCCATAATTAAAAATGACACCTTTGTCATCCAATCGCCTTCTACAAAGGTTGTGCCGATATCTGCTATATCTGCGCCAAGCCCTTGAAAGAAACCTCCGATTTTTCCTACGCCAGAAGGCTGTTTTTCTTTACCCATATTTGCCATACCCCTCCAGACTATATCTTTTATTTGCGTAATATTTATCCTTTTTAGCACGGGGAGAAACGGGTTCTCCCCACTGCCTTTCTCCAATTGTATTGATTTTAGTTTACTGGCCTACTGTCCTCTATTATTTAGCATAAGAAATGCAAGTATCTTGGAATGTCTGAAGCACTGTCATTAATTCCTCATCGGAAGCATTGTCATACTCACCAGAAATAATGGAATCTCCAAGAGATGTTGCCAATGTCCAGTAATCACCAGGATACTGTCCCTGTGGAATAGAAACTGCTAACTGATCACGAAGTGCAGAAAGCGCTTCATCAGCCTGTACAACATCACTCTGCTGTGCTGCTGTGTTTGAAGGTCCCCATGATACTGCTTCATAACGAGCTAGCTGTGTTTCCTCATTAGAAAGGAACTGTGCCATTGCAAGGCAAACTTGGAACTTATCTGGATTTGTCTGCGGTTTCAGACCCAAAAGTTTAAATCCGCCAAATCCGCCAAGCTGATAACTTGTTCCATCTGCTGTAAACTTTGGAAGCATTGCACAAGCATAATTCTCACCAAACAATTCCTTCGCTGCTCCTGCATCCCAAGTACCGTCAATAATTGCCGCACAGTTTGTTGCGTTGCTGACTGCTGAACCATTTACAAATGCAGAAGATTTATGCAAATTAATCAGCGCCTTCAATGCAGCAACACCCTTATCAGAAGCATAATCAATATTGCAGTTTGTGAAGTTTCCAATATCATCTGTGTCATATGTCAGTGTACATCCTGCACCAAAGAAGAATGCTGGCTGATACCAACCAGAGTTAATCTCTATGTACAGTCCCTTTCCTGCTGCTTCGCAGTCCTTTACAATAGTGTCCAAAGAGGTCGGATCTGTAATAACGCTCTTGTCATAATACATAAAGTATCCATTATCGGATGTAATAGGGAATGCAAATAATGTATCACCTACTTTTGAAGCAGCTACAGAATCTGCGTCGTTATTATCTGTAACCCACTGTGTATAATCTCCAATAACAGGAGCAATTGCACCAGCCGTTACAAGACGAGTTAACTGATCCTGTGCAAATCCATAGATATCAGCTCCACCCTCAACATCAGTAATCATGTTACTTGCTGCGTCACCCTCGCCTACCGGTTCAACACGAATAGAATATCCTGCATACTGAGAATTTGCCTCTTGGAACTTTTTGATCTGATCTTGTGTAAATGTTTGAACATTCTCTGCTACCCAGACAACAATCTCATTCTCACCACTTGGGCCGCCCAATGCAGCGCCGTCATCGCCTGTTACCGCATCGCCAGCACCATCATCTGCTGCGCTGTTATCTGCTGCATCACCAGCGTTTGCATCATCACCTGCATTTGCGTCATCTGCCGCATTCGCATCATTGTTTGCATTTGCATCATTGTTTGTGTTAGAATTTGAATCTGTAGCTGGCGTATCATTCTTACCGCCACATGCTGTCAATACAGATGCAATCATAGCTGTTGACATTACTAATGCTAATACACGCTTTTTCATTTTTAACCTCTCCTTTAATAAACTGTAAATTTTATAAAGTACATTTATTATTAATATCCAACAAGCAAAATGTTTTCTATCTCACATGATGGATAATAATAAACTAATTAAACATGCCTGTCTTTCCTCAAAACCAAGCTATTTCTTTATTGTGCACTTTTACTATATTATTGTCTATCCAGCTACAATGCACATAAAATCGTCTTCCCTTTTTGCATTTTCTGATTCTTCAACAAAATTAATAAAATTCCCTTACTCCATATTTATATTTTCCAACAAAATGCACATAATTATCATATCTATTACAATCTTATTTCATGCAATTTCAATCATCGCTCATCTTGGTAACGATTCTACAAAATATCGGTAACGATACCAATATTTTACAAAAGAAAATCCGCTCAATTTTTATTTGGCGGCTTGCTATATTTTTTCCGTAGTTTAATATTATCAATTGTGCAATTTATTTTCAATGGGAAATATTGACGATAAATTAAAGAATAATTTGTGAATAGTGCACTTATAATTTTCGTTTATTTTCGTATATAGCGTATGTCACAAAAAATATAATATAATTTATAATATCTTTATAAAGATTGCATAAAATATTCACTGTCTTTGCAATATATGTGTTCTTATTTCTTATAATTTTTCTACATGGGCTCTGCAAGCTAATAGAGAAGTTTTATCTTCCCCTATGTATAGAATACCCTACTCGCACACTAGGCACTCGTCAGCAATGCCAATAATCTTCATTTATGTGCCCATATGTACAAAAAAAACGCTGTTCCAAACAACGCTCCTCTAAAAGTACCTTATAAAAAACATCTTATAATATAGAAACGTGCGCTAGAGGATTCGAACCCCCGACCTTTTGGTCCGTAGCCAAACGCTCT
>CBCOYO010000194.1:0-4316 GCA_965114465.1 uncultured Lachnospiraceae bacterium | reverse complement strand
TAGGCTGCTTTAGCAGCACATCAAACCTACCGGCTTTAGCCGGTAGTGGTTGAGTATTTTAAAGAATAAAAGGATTTTATGGCACTTTTGGTATATTTATGATAAAATATCTTTATTGAGAAATCGGCATTATAAAAATTTGTAATTGTGGGGGACAATATGCTGAATAATAAAGGGTTTGATTTATGGGCAGAAGGATATGACAAAGCAGTAGGGCTTTCTTGCGAGGAAAAAAGCTATCCATTTGCAGGTTACAAAGATGTGTTGGCACAGATATATCAGAGAGTATTGCACAAAGAAAAGGCAGTAGTTCTTGATATTGGATTTGGGACAGGAACACTTACAACAAAGCTTTATGAACAGGGGTGTGAGATATATGGACAGGATTTCTCAGAAAAAATGATAGCACTGGCGTGTGCAAAAATGCCTGACGCACACCTTTATCAAGGGGATTTTGCACAGCAATTGGTGTCGCAGCTTACGGAAAAAACATATGATTTTGTAATAGCAACCTATTCGCTTCATCATTTAACGGATATCGGAAAAGTTGCATTTTTACATACAGTTCAGGAACTTTTAAACGATAACGGAAAGATTCTAATAGGTGATATTGCATTTGAAACACAGGCAGATTTGGACAACTGTAAAGAAGCGGTGGGAGAAGAATGGGACGATGAGGAATTTTATTTTGTGGCAGAAAATTTGAAAAAAGAGTTTCCCAATATTTATTTTGAAAAGGTATCGTATTGTGCAGGGGTATTTATTTTAGAAAAGCAGGATACTGTTAAATAGTATAAGGTGGCAAAGCGTGAAAGAAAATTCGTACTGTGATGTGCGAAAGCATTTTTTATACACACGGGCATTCAAAGGAAGATTGTCAGCATAGCTGACGCGTGCTCAGCGCACGAGTAGGAGAAGATGGCTCTTCCCTACTCGATTATATTATAGGAAATTGCAATTTTTATGTCTTGTTTGCAAATGGAAAGGAATGGTAAAAAATATGCAGGAGAAAAATCAGGAAAACAATTCAAACTGGAAAGGAGAGGACTTTGTAAACCGTTGGCATTCTACATATACATTTATGCCGTTGTTTGAAAATCCAGTGAAAATGCCGGAACTTCAAGTGTTTTTGGAGGCGCTGGAACAGCATTTCGGAAAAGTAATACCTTTGCAGGAAGATGCGCAGATGCCGAAGTCCGCGCCGGAACTTCTTGGCTTTATGTTAATGGAGCATACGGTTTATTATGAAGCGGATAAACGGGAATTTCCTTCCCAATTATTGATTTGTGGAGCAGATGTATTTCAACAGGAAATTTGGGATGAGATGATTTGTGCCAATTTTTGGGCTTGCTCCAATAAAGAAACGTTTCTGCCTCGATGTAAATATTCCCTTATGGCTATGAATATGGTGGCATCGGGCCTTCCTATGATGGAGGAGTATGGAATTATGGCGGAATATGCGGATATGATTTTGGAAGTTTTTCCTGACTGCATTGGGATATATTGGCCTCATAGCCAGTCATTGACACCTAGAGAATATTATGAGAAACCACATTGGCATAATCCGCAGAATCATTTTTTGGATGGCGGTTTAAATGTTCGCTTTTTTAGACTGCAAGGAACGGACGAAATGCTCTTTGATACGTTGGGACTGACTGCAATAGGATTACCGGATTTGCAGTTTCACTGTAAAAATCTAGAACCCGACGATGTGGTTATGTTCCTTAGAAATTTAGCAGCATATTTATATCAGTATGGCGATATTATTGAGGATGGGAATACCGTGGAGGGAATCCATCATGAACGCTGGGTTTGTCAGCGAGAGGATTCAATAGCCGAACCGCTGCGTATGGTGTTGGATATCAATCCGGGAGAGTTTGCGGGCGGTAATCGTTCATAACAAGATAATTTATACTGCTTAACAGTTAAAATTTCCGAGTAACCTGACTACATAACGCCAGCCATATACGTTTAACCAGTGTAGTGCGGTAAATCCTGGCGTTAAGTAGTATATATTGGCGGTCATTAAAATTTGCCAAATTCTTCAACTTATGCGCAGAGAGCATTATGAATATGTGGCAAATTTGACCACTTGTGAATATAGCAAAGAAAGCATCCACTTGGAATATATCTGCCAAAATCTGTGTATATATCACTTGAGCATACAGCAAAGAAAGCATCCACTTTGGAATACATCCGCTAAAATCTAAGTATAGTATTGCTTGAACGTATAGCAAAGAAAGCATCCATTTGGAATATATCCGATAAAATCTGCGTATAGTATCGCTTGCGCGTATAGCAAATAAAAGCAGATTAGAGAAAAAATGTATGATATGGAGGAATTAAGAAATGAAGCAGCTTTACAATAAAAAATATATTTTAACCGTATTAATGTTTTGCGCTGTGTGCCGTATATTGGATAATAATGTACCTGTTTCGATTATATGTACAGCAATTTTAACCCTGTTAGCAGCTTACGTAGATCAATTAATGGGAACAAAACAATAGCCATTATTTTGGCTTGTTGATTTTAGGGAGGAAAAAATTGATATACTTTACAGCAGATTTACATTTTTATCATGAGAAAATTATTAAGAGCACAAACCGACCATTCCGCAACGCAGACGAGATGAACAAGGTTTTGGTGCATAAGTGGAATGAAAAAGTAACGTTTGAGGATGATATTTATATTTTGGGTGACTTTACCATGAAAGGCGCAGAACTGGCAGCAGCGATTTTGTCCTCTTTAAAAGGGCGCAAGCATTTAATACGGGGGAATCATGACCAATTTGCTGATAATCGGGAGTTGGCGGAAACAATGTTTATTTCTGTTCAAGATTATGTGGAATTGATTTACGCTAACACAATGTTTGTACTCTGCCATTATCCGTTTGCGGAGTGGAATGGTTATGCGAAAGGAAGCATCTGCCTGCATGGGCATCAGCATAACCATGAGGATTATAATATTGCAAACAGGCGTGAGGGGATACTGCGGTATGATGTTGGCGTCGACGCAAACCATATGACGCCAGTTAGCGCAGAGGAAGTGATTGCGTTTTTTGCGGGGGAAAGAAAAAATCTTTAAAGAAACCGCAACGCATCTTCAATCTGCGGCGCTCGACGTTCATATACAGCCATAATCCTTGTAATTTCATCAATAGATAACTGCTTTTTATGTCTGCCATAAAGTGCCAAAAAAAGCCAAAACATCTCCGTTTTTGCCATACCAAACAATAGATGCTTAGAAAAGCTGTAATCCTCAAATATATCCAAAAAATTTGTTAATAGGAAATATTCATAATAACGGTCAAGCATTTTGTCTAAATCAGGAATCATATCATAGGTATGTTTCTTTAATTTTGCTAATTTTCTATTGGCGGCATCGGCGTCACGTTCACTTAAAAGACCAAGTTCCGCTATATATTTTTTGCAGAGCCGGTATAAAAACGGTGACAAAGATTTTAAATGGGAATGATAAAAACCATTAAAAAATAACTGGTTCATTTTAAGGCAGTCAATGGTAAAATAATCGGCTGTATTTCCCCAAAAATCCAGTGGGCTGGGAAGCGGCGATTGGTTTAAGCAGGCATTTTGCGCATTTTTCCCATAGTTTAAGATTGCCGTATTGTTATAACGGCAGCCTTGCCGCAGCATTTGAATTAGTTCGTCACGTGATTGCAGTAAATAGTCCAGAAATTCTTTATCATCATTAGTAGTATTGAGTTCGTAGCAAGGCTCACCCTCTAATTCGTTAAAATCAAAAGATCTATCCTCCTGCGCATATACCCAAAAAAGCCTTGCCGCTTCGGGACAGGCAAGATAAAGGGTTTCTTCACAGAAAAAACCAAGATGATAAAGCTGCCTTGGAAACTGGATACAGACAAGGGGCATATATTCTGTGCCGTGCTTTTTCTGAATGGCGCAAAGATGGTCAAGCCCCAAAAAAGGACAGCTTCCAAATCGGCTGCGGAATGCAGTGATATCTTCTTTTTTTACAATTGCACAGCGCAGCAGTGTACCAAAGACACCTTTTTCTTGTATAAATTTTTGATAGATTTTGTCATCAATCGGAACTTTCCAGCCGCGGCAGCAGTTCGCAGAGCAGTCTGCGCCAGTGCATTGGAAGTCCTGATAGATGGATATTTGCTTTATGTTCAAATGATACCTCAATCAATTTGTATTTAATGTAAGTAACAGTATATCACGTTATAATTGATACATCAATAAAAATAGCAGAAATTTAGCACCTAAAGGGTAACAGTTGTTACTTTTCACACCCACGCCAAAGTAGTGGGAATTATGCGCCAAAATGCTTG
>CBCOYO010000193.1:0-4359 GCA_965114465.1 uncultured Lachnospiraceae bacterium | reverse complement strand
GATTTCTAATGGCTGGATACGTAACAGTTCAATGGGTTATCTGAACTGTTACAAATAATTACAATTCAGGCCTACGCTCTAATGCTTCTCCCTCATTTCCGGATATTGTGTAAAGCTAACAAAAATAACAGCAGCTAAAAATAAAAAGCCAGTCATGCCAATCAATCCAGATGGCTTTGGCCCCAAAAGAGCATTGTATGTATCCAAGCAAATCAAAAGTGGTGCTTCCCGAATGGCATTGATTGCACCATGGGCAATACAGGCTGGAAAAATGCTCTTGGATTTCAGTGTCAGATAGGAGAAAAATATTCCAATGCTGGTTGCAAAAAGCACCATCATAAGAATACCAGACCAAGGTGCACATGGATACTCTCCGGTATAGTTCAAACCAAAGCAGACCAACGGAGCGTGAGCAATTCCCCATAAAATACCGTCCAGTAAAACTGCTTTCTGTATGCCAAGTTCATCTATTAACAATGGCAGCAGATAACTTCTCCAACCAATTTCTTCTCCAAAGGCCGCTACATGATTAACAATAACCAGCGGCGCCACCAATATAAGAATTAAACTAACCCCAATGACCATCGAAAGGCTAATTTGTGGCAAATCGATTATTTGCCCATTAAGAGCGAGAAGTCGCGCCGCGTAGGTCAAAGAGAGGTCAAAATGATCCGAGAACAGGATAAAATATAGTGCTGCGCCCATCCCTATCAATACTCCGGGTGCAAATGCGGCCAGTAGATATAACTTCCAAGCTTTTCGCAAATTTAATTTTAAAAACAGCCCTCCATTGTCATGTGTCAATCGCTTTACGATTAGAGTTGTAAGGGCTGGCAGGAACATGAATATAATCGATGTAAAAATCATCAGAGGGCTTGCAGGTTCTGCGTGTAACAAGAAAAGTGGCAGAGTACACAGAATAACTAAGCTAAACTCAATACCAATAAATGCAAAAATTCTTTTCTGTTTCATAATAATTCTTCTCCTTTGGTTGCTTACAGCCTGTCATTCCAGTTTACAAAACCTAGTTACTATAAGCATTCCACTAACTATAAGGTCAATACCTAAAATCATTTTCAAAAAGTTTCTTAGATTTATCAAAGTATTTTCTTACGCACTATGATTTCTCCTAATCCCCATGCTTTTTATAATACAGAAGTGAATACGCCACCGGAGTCAACACCATAACAGCAATAATCCCTATCGGCAGCCACTCAATTTCTAATTTCAGAAAAGAAAACACCACCAACAATATTCCGCATACAATCCAAACTCTTCCTGCCATTCTATGTGTACTGTTCCAATTATCTTCGCTGTGCAGTGTCCACGGAAGTTTAATTCCCACGGTATAATTTCTACGGCATTTCGGCAGATAATTGCCAATAACCAGTATCAACAGCCCTACGAACAATTGCGCTGAAATTCCAATATGAAAGTTAAAGCCGCCTTGCAATGCATACACATAAATCGACGTACCGCACAGCAAAGAGCAAAACGGGCATATCCATATGATAATTCCGAAAATCTTCTGACTGATATTGGCACGTCTTGGGTCATTGGCAGTACCGAAAAGACACAACCAATGCAAAACCAAACAGAACATTGGTATCCCAAAAACAGCAAATGCCTTGCTTCCCCACCCATTTGCAACATTATCTGCCCCAAAATGAATGGCTACTGTTTCTGGAAGCTGCTGCCACAATAAAATTCCTACTGCCATTGGAAGCAATGTTACAATGCTTGTTATTACAATTATTTTCTTACTTACCTTCACGATTGTCATCTCCTTTTAATTCTGAAATCCAAAGCATCACTTCCTCTAACACGGAAGTATTCAGTTCATAATAAATAAAATTCTTCTCGCGGCTCTCAAAAACAAGTCCTGCTTTCTTTAGTATATTAAGATGATAGGAAATTGTCGCTCCTGTCATCTCAAAATGACTGCCAATTTCCCCCGCTGACAAACGTTTTTTCTTTAAAAGCATTAATATTTCTCGCCTTGCAGGGTCTGACAGCGCCTTAAATGTTTCCGCAAATCCCATCCACATCAACTCCTATGCATTGTTTCAGTATTTAGATAATTATCTAAATACAGTGTAGCTTATCTTATAAATAAAGTCAACAGGTATTTAGATTTTTTTCTAAATACTTGTTGATAGCAAATAACTATTCAGACAATAATACAGGCAGGCAACTGTTTACTGTACTCACGATCGATTAGATTTTCCTTTCTGCACAACCCATATTATCCACTTATACAATATGGACTGTGCAGAATTTGGAAGATCTTAGCGTTCGTCAGTATAACATATTTTTTGCCATTGCTTTCTAAGGCGAAAACAAATTGTGAAAGTTTTGTCAAATTCTTTCACTCTTCCTTTATATGCCATACACACAAAAAAAGCATATGCCACGAAACATATGCCTTTCTTTTTATAAAAATTGTTATACTTACGAATGATTCGATTTTCCTTTCTGCACAGCACGTATTGCCCGCTTATGCTATATGGGCTGTGCAGAATTTGCAAAATCTTAACAGTCGTCAGTATATACTCACAAACGATTAGATTTTCCTTTCTGTACAGCACGTATTGCCTGCTTATGGGCTGTGCAAAAATTGAAACATCTTAATGGTCGTCAGTATATAATACTTATAGCTGATCTGCAATATCCAAAAAGTTAATAAACAAATCCTCGTAGATATGAACTTTAATTGTAGCTTCAAAAGAATATTGAATATTCAGCATATTTTCTTCAAAATAGTTTACTGTCACCATCTTACGGCGCGGATCTACAATCCAATATTCACGAACGCCCGCGTTTTTATAATAATATAGCTTGCGGATATAATCATCTGATGGATTGCTCGCAGATACAATCTCAACAATAAAATCGGGCGCACCGTTGCAACGTTTTCCATCCAGCTTATCTTTGTCACATATAATCATTAAGTCTGGCTGAACAACCGTTAGAGGATTGTTAAAAAGTTTTACATCAAACGGAGCCGGAAATACACGACAACCGCCGCCTTTTTTGCGAAGATAATTGCGAATGGCAACAAGCAGTTCTGTAAGGATTGTCTGATGTTCCTGTGAAGGACTTGCCATATCAAATATTTGACCATCAAACACTTCAATCCTACGCTCCTTAGAAAAAGTCTCATATTGCTCATACGTGGTAATTTGTGGCTGCGGCTGCAATGCTGCCATAATTATACTTCCTTTCATCTAACTATACTCACAAACGATTAGATTTTCCTTTCTGCACAGCACGTATTCCCGCTTATGCAATATGGGCTGTGCAGAAATTGGAAAATCTTAACGGTCGTCAGTATAATAATCAATCCAAATTCATTATTTCCTGCCAAATTCAATTTACACGCTACAAAAATCACGCAAGTCAAGATGCGTACAATCGCTATCTAATTTCACACCAACTCCCACCTGTCTTAATAGAAGTGCAAATCAGGATGGAGGATGTCGCATTAAGGCAGACGAATATAAGATAGTTTAACACTGTGCTGATATTTATACTAAATTTCGTATACTCAAAGCTTATTACAACAGTTATACCAATCTCTCCAATAATTCTGGTAACTCCGTAAACGCATTTATCGTATAATCCGGCGAAAGTGCTTCACCAAAACCGTATGCCGCATAAATAAACGGAATCCCCGCCACACGTGCCGACTCCTCATCACCGGCAGTGTCGCCTACATATACGGCATTTGTCACATGATTACGCTTCATAATCAGCTTATTATTCTCGCCTTTGGGCAATTCATTGTTTCCCCAACATTCAATATCGTCAAAACACGCCTCCAAATTATGCGCTGCAATAAAGCTTTCAATATATCCTCTCTGACAGTTGCTAACTACAAAAAGTTTATACTTCTTTTTTAATTGGAGAAGCGTTTCTTCCAATTTGGGATACAAAATTCCGCCATGTTTGCGCAGATATTCGTTTTCAACGGCGCAACACTCATCCATTAAAATCTTCTGCTGCTTTACCGTTGTCTGCGGAAACAGCCGCTCGGCAATCTCTGTCATAGGCAATCCCAGACAGCCGCTTAACTCCTCTGCGGAAATCAACCCCTCACGGCACTCTGGATGATTTTCCACTACTTGATTCCAAGATTTACGGATTCCTTCCACGGCATCCCACATTGTACCATCCAAGTCAAACAATACTGCTTCTATTTGCGGATTCTGTGTCTGCGCTCCTTCTATTTGCGTCCTTTCCATTATAAGTTCTCCATTCCCGTAAATTATACTGCTTAACAGTTAAAATTTCCAAATAACCTAACTACATAACGCCAGCCATATACGTTTAACCAGTGCAGTACGGTAAATTCTGGCG
>CBCOYO010000192.1:3149-4361 GCA_965114465.1 uncultured Lachnospiraceae bacterium | reverse complement strand
CCATTAGGCTGCGTATGCTAAATTGTCTTCAGCGTTTAATTTTAATTTTGGATTTAACGTATGCCTACGGCTTGCTTCTCCATCTTCAAGTTCCCTGTCGAAACCTTTACTACCCCTTGTTATTACAAGGTATAGTCAGTATAGCAGATCCAACGCAGGGCGTCAATAGGTTTTCGAAAATTTTTGTGTTATTTCAATTGCGTTGCTGACCCCCCTGATACACCAACGCCGCCGCGCCAATTATTCCGGCTTGGTTTCCGTTTTGTGCGGTTACGACTTTGGGGATATAGGTAACGTTGTTTCCAAAGCAGTTCTGGCGCAGATATTGGTTGAGCGGCTGTGTTAGTTTCTCGCCTTGTGCACATATGCCGCCGCCAAGTACAATGATATCTGGTCGGAAGATATTTGCAAGATCTGTTATGCCATCTGCAAGGCTGTTGATATACTGTTCCACTAAGGCTTTCCCACATGGATCGCCTGCCCATGCTGCGTCAAATGGTATTTTCGCGTCCATTTGCTCCAATTGATGCCCGCACAGTTTCCAAAGCATAGATTCTGGATGCTGTGCTGCTGCGTTCTTTGCGTCTTGAATCAGGGCAGTTGCGGAGGCATATGCTTCTAGGCAGTCCATTCTGCCACAGGTGCATCTGCGCCCCTCGCTGCCACTTTTTATATGTCCGAGTTCTGCGCCGCCGGCATGCCCGCCTTCAAAAATTTTCCCATCAATTACTATTCCACCGCCGACGCCTGTTCCAAGCGTTAAAAAGATGGCGTTCTGGCAGCCTTTTGCTGCACCTTTGACGACTTCTCCTAACGCTGCACAGTTTGCGTCATTTTGTACATAAATCGGGACGGGAAGATATTGTTTCAGCATATCGGCAAGTGCAACATGACTCCATTGAATATTGTTGGAATATAATACGATTCCATTTTTACTGTCTATCGTTCCCGGGCTGCCGATTCCAACGCCGACACAGTCTTCAAAGGAACATTTGTTTTCTTTTAGCAATGTTGCTGCCGTTTCTCCGATATCTGCAATAATCTCCTGAAATGGTCTTTTTGCATTGGTTGGTATGGAAACCTGTGCTATGATTTCATACGATGCATCTACAAGACCGATTTTCACAGCGGTTCCGCCAAGGTCAATACCGACTACCGCCCGATTTATTTTACCTAACATATCAACTGCTCCTTTATTTGATAAACTCACTT
>CBCOYO010000192.1:0-3049 GCA_965114465.1 uncultured Lachnospiraceae bacterium | reverse complement strand
CTGCCTATTCCAACGGCTCCTCTAGTCCATAGACTTCTATCTCATAAATACGCGCTGCGCTGTCGCTTCCCTGTGTCGGTTTATTGACTACAAGTTTGACAAACTGTGCATTTACTGGTGCAAATGCATCATGTGTTGTACCTGCTGTATTGCGTGTTACACTGCGCACTTCTTCAAAAGAGAGTCCATCCTCACTGGTATAAATCGCATAAGATTTTGTATTCATATCTGCGCTTTCACCGCCTGCTTCCGCATGGTATACATCGACTGCGCTAACTGCTTTCACCGCACCGAGATCCAAGGTTATCTCATGCGGTGCGCTTCCTGTTGCACACCATTTTTTGGTAACATCACCGTCTACTGCAAACTGCGGTGCTTCATTCTCGTTCACATAGGCATCCGCTTCTGTACCTGCTCCCTGTGAAAGCAGTGTCAGCCCTTCTGATGCTTTATCGGTAATAATAATAAATCCCTCTTTTGATGCTTCGCTGCTGCCGGATGCATTCTCTGCCTTTATGGAAACCGTATAGATTCCTGCCTCTGGATACGAAACAGAAACGCTGTCGCCCTCTGCGCTCTCTTTATCTGCACCGGCAAGCGTCCACGTCACCTTCTGCGTATTCTGCGAGCAAAGACTCTGGAATGTAATCGTTTCTCCTGCTGCTGCCAATGTAATATCCGCAGTAAATGCTGCCTTAGGAATACTATTGTCAGGCCACTGCATTGTTGCGGTTGCACCGCTCCCCTCCTCCAAAAGCAGATTGACGGGAATTACCTCAAAAACAGATTGGTTGGTTTCATCGGTGCGCGGCAAGGTATTAATATAGAAGCTATTGGTATTGGATACGCCCAAAAGCGACTTTGTCTGATCTTGATTTATGCGGTAAACTTCATAGTAATCTGATGGAATATCACTGTCCCACGATAAGCGCACGCCTGCATACATTCCATCCTCATCAAACTCACTGTCCAGCACCTGTACATTGCTGACCGCCGCCGTTTTTACACTGTCTGCCTCTGTTATGGAAATATTACCAAAGCGGAACTGCAGTGCGTCGCTGTCTGCCTCTGCTGTTAATCTATAGGAAATCGCCTTTACAGTTTTTCCTGCTAGTTCCGCTGTCTGATACGTAACAGTTGTCCATGCGTCCTGTACTTTTTTATCGCCAGTAAGCACCACTTCGGAACCGTCGTCCAATGTTAAAACAGCATCCAGTGCAACCTCTGCGCCCCTTGCCCTTGCAGTTGTCGTAAACGTTACATTTTCTGGCACAGGCAGACTCGCACTGTACATTTTTATTGTGGAAGGCACGCCCTTCTTAACTGCACCGCGCAAAATCATACTGTTTCCACCATAATATGCATCACCAACATCCAGATCCGCAGATAATTTATTCCCTGCGCCATCCTCAATAATATAGCGATACGTCGGCAGCATATCGGAAATACTGCGGTTATTCCAGTCAAGCATACTGATCTGCTCGCCTTTTTTGTAAAAACCATAACCATTTCCTGTAGAAAAATTGGTTACAAACGGAAGCGTTGTCAGTGCCGTGCGCTCCACTACATAAGTGGAAACGCCGCGCCAGTCTGTATCACTTTCCGGCTGGATTTCTGCGGATGGATCGCCTTTTGCATTTACCCACATTTTATTTTCACGCTTCCAAAATTCCTGTATCATATCGGTGGAAAAATAAGCCCAGCTTGGACAGTACAGTCCTAATGACGTATAAGTCCCGCCCTCTGGTTTTTCAAATAGATTCCACTTTATCTCCGTGTCATAACCATTGCTCTGCACATCCACGCCTGCATATAAATCATAGGGGTCAATCTGCTTCTGCGCAGCCAACTCTGCCGAAGATTTCAACAGTTCTTCCGGCGCAAGTTTATCCGTTGTCCACCAGAAATTTAAAAACATTGTATCCGCCGCCTGCGTGCCATCCTCTGTCTTTAAATAGGGCGCATTTTTCTCTGTCAATGCATTCTGCCAATCCATTTTGCCGTCAATGGTCATAGAATCGTAATAAACAAGTTCTAATTCTGGTGCTTGTTTCTTAAAGTAAGACAGAAATTCCTGCATCCGCACTGCATGATCTTTTGTTAATACAGGCGCTTGCGTTTGTTGTGCGCTCCCGTCACCACCGCCCTCACCAAACTTTTCTAAATATTCGTCGAGTGCTTCCGCTCCTGCGGTTTCCTGATTGATAAACCAGCCATCAAATCCATAAGTTTTTGCGACTTCAATTAATTTATCTACGACAGGATAGCTTCCATCCTCATTTTTTTGCAGTAAATCATCCAGCCACTCTATTTTTCCACCGTGTGCTTCCTGCGGCATAAATACAGTACCAATTACCTTTACGCCGTTTTTATGCCCTGCATCTACAACATCCGGACTAGGCGCAACAATTAATCCCTCTCCCGAAGAACCGCCCCAGTATACCAAAGTATCAACATACTGCCAGTATGTAAAAGCATTTGCTTCTGCCTTATTTAGCCCGTGCGGCGCGTTTCCGCTGGTACTGGCATTCATAATAGAAATGGACATTATCTTAGTATCTTTATTCTGCGTGGCATTAACCGGCTCTAATTCTGCAATATCTGCACGCTTGGCAAGAGGGATTGTGCTGATATTAAAAATTAAGTCCTCGTCTTCGTCCGCATTCCACTCCAAAAGCTGGGATGGAAACCAATAGGAAGCTTCCGGCTGTCGGCTCATCGTTAGTTCTCTATTGCCATTTTCTTCCGTTATGGTATACTTTGAAACGGTATTATCCTCTGCTGTATCTGCGTCATCTGCCAAAGCAGCATCTGTGCTTGCTTGCGTCTGCGCCGATTCCTGTTCCGTCGGTGGCGCAGGCGGCGATTGCTGCTCCTTATTTCCACACGCCGCCAAACCTGCTGTTAATGCTGCCGCCAAAATAATACTGATAATTTTTGTCCCATATTCCTTTTTCCGCATAAATTTTGTTTCCTTTCCTATTTATAAGCATCTACAGCGGCGTGTAAATACCTATTCAAACTGTCCTTGCATTTTAGGGATTGTTAT
>CBCOYO010000191.1:0-4419 GCA_965114465.1 uncultured Lachnospiraceae bacterium | reverse complement strand
TGGAGAAATAGACAAGCAAGATGTGTCACTTATTTTTCTACAGTTCCTTAGTATAAGTCATGGAAAGAAATTCTAAGCAGACTATTTACAAACTGCATTTATAACAATATCCGAAATGATATTGCCTTGCAGATCCAACAGTCCGAAATCTAAGGATTTATAATTCCATAAAGCATGACCAATTTGGTGTGATTCCAAAATGGAACAAACATCAGCAATCCATTTGACGGCTTCCTGCGGTGGTGCGGAATTTATCACGCCAAATTCGCCGCAGTAAAGTTGTGCTTGGGAATATTGGACAAAGTCGATGGCGTGTTTAAGAAGTTTTTCCATAAGGGCATGATCATTGTTTTCTTCGTCTTCTACGAAAGCGTATTTTGAATGGTATTGCGGATGTTTTTTTAAATAGTCACGAAAAGATGAAATATTTCCAGGGTAGGTGACTGTTTGATTGTATTCTGTCATTTCTTCGGAAAAATGGGCTTTTTGGTGTGTAAAAACCTGCGGTTCATAGTAGTGGAAATTATAAAAAACGGCAGGATCATCAATTAAATCAAGTTGATTGAGATAAGCAACACTGTTTTGGCAGTTACTTCCTATTAAAATCCATCGCTTTTGGTCAATTTCTCGGAGGGCTTTGATTGTTCTTTTATAGAGCCTGTTCCAAAGATAACAGGAAGCGTCAGACACTTCATTCAGCAATTCAAATAATAATGTAATTTTATTAATTCCTTTAAAATGTTCTGTTAACTGTGTCCATATCATGAAAAAATTATTTTGCAGGTCGGCAGAAGTCAGAAGCGGCATCGGTACATCCATAGCGCCGTATACATTCCCCCAAAGGTCATGCAAATCAAGAACAAGATTTAAGTGGTAATTGGAACACCATGTGACGCATTGGTCGATATACTGTAACGGTATTGGGTTTAACTTCTGCGTGTCTTGATTAAAAAGCAGATAGCCGCTGACCGGAAGGCGTACATGGTCAAAACCCCAATCAGCGATCTGGCGGATGTCGCTTTCTGTGATAAAAGAATGAAAATGGGCGTCTAATGATTGCTCTGTAAGGGGCTGGGCTGCCAGATATTCATATTGTGACAGCCAGCCGCCTAAATTAATCCCATTGTGAAAATGTTTTAATAGAATCGGTTGTTCCATAAAATTCTCCCTTCATAATTTATTAGGTGTTTTATATAGTATAATGGTACGCTTTAGAAGAAAAAACCTAGTAAATAAGGGAAAATGTGCTATAAAAATTATAGTTTTTTACCAAGTAGTATAGGCATCGAGCGTTGTGGATTCGTAAGCAGAGGAAGAAGACCATCCCCGTTCTCTTTCAATTGTGCGTCGGTCAAAGTCTGCATCTCCGTTATGTAGAACCAAGATATCCGTAATCTTTCCTAAGCGGTCACGGCGTACAACGATATCGACTGTGCCTCCTTCCCTAGATTGATAATAACCAATCATTTCATCCATATAGACGCGGACGGGTTCGCCTTTGTAAAGGAAGCAGCCCTCATTATCTTTTGATAGATTCCATGTGATATATTCCTGTTCTCGCTCTTCATCGCTAAGCGTGAGGCTGAACTTGACACAGAACGCATTTTTTTCTACATGAAATGCATTCGACAAGGCAGCTTGTATTTGTGGCCTTATTATATCAGGATCATCTGTGGTGTCCGCACGTAAAACATCAAAAACAATATCGACTGCACGTTTCTGCGGATTTCTGCCCAAAGCGATATCACGGGTAAGCTCTACAGAAACATTCCAGTGTGAGTAGCCGCTTGAACAGTAACCGGTTAAACTGGTGGAAAACGGTGCTTGTATGCTAGTCGCAAAGGCTGTGGTACTACATGCCAGAAAAAGAAAGGTGATAATAAGCAGCAACGAAGAAGCCTTTTTATACTGTAAAATACTTTGAATCCGCTTTTCCACTTCTGTTTTGGAAAAGGCGCTGTAAAGCAGAGTGGGGCGGTTTCCGGTAATTGCCATAGCAAGCAGACTGAAGGCGTAGCTTTTGCGTTGATCTTCATCGAGATACAGTCGAAGCACCGCTTCATCGCACGCAGTTTCTAAATCTGAAGAAAGGCACTTTGACATTATCCAGACAAGTGGATTGTACCAGTTAATGCAAAGCGCAAGCAGCATAATGGCTTTTATCCAGTTATCCTTGCGTTTGATATGCATCGTTTCGTGTGTAAAGATGTGACGCAGCAACTCTGTATTCTGGAAGTCCATGCGTGTGGGGAGATAAATGCACGGTGCCAGCAGACCGCAGACCAGAGGAGAAGCGATTTCATCATTGGTAAAGACTAAAATATGTCCCATCTGCATTTCGCGCAGAAGGGTGTTTATTGTGTTGTTATGTTCGATTAACAAACGATTTTTTAGTTTAACACTGTAGCGATATTTCTGAAACAATAAAACCCCAACCGTGATAAAAAGCCCAATAAAATATATGGAAGTCAGCGGAATATGCTGCGGAAAAATCGAAAATCCTGTCCCCTGTTCAGAGATAAAGATGCTTTCAGAATTTTCAGCCGTGCCTGCGATTTCCTCTACAACGGCGGTTTCCATAACGGATTCCGCAATATTAGTGCCTTGGCTTATAACTGGGGTGCTATTAGGATATATAAAAGTAGCACCCGTATCTTCGACAATGCTGAAGGCTTCATATTCCGCAAATTGATCTAATATTCTATTGGTAAACTGAATCGGAACCCACAATGGAGAGTCCTCGGATAACTTAATACTTAATGGACTGCTTAGGGAAAACGGCACAAGCAGGCGCAGAAGAACCACACACCAAAGAATAGGAAATACAAATTTTGGCAGTTTGTGTTTTAGCAAGCCGCGCAGCAGCAGAACAATCAATATCATAATACTTCCGTAGAATGCCATTAAAGGAAAGGGCATTTTCATTGTGAAATGCAGCATATTATTTCGCCTCCTTAATCATTTGGGAAAGACGGGCGGCATCTGCTTCCGAAATTCCTTGGTTTTTTAGAAATGATGAGAAAAATAGTTCGCTAGATCCGCCGAACATTTTGTCGATAAGCTGTTCGGTTTCGCTTTGTGCAACTTCATCTTTGGTAATTAGCGGTTTGCACAAAAAGTTTGGCTCTTCGCGTGCAATTGCGCCTTTTTCAATGCACTTTTTAATTACGGTATAGGTGGTATTTTTATTCCAGCCAATACGCTCTGACAGTACATCTACAATTTCGCGGGCGGGTTTATCCCCCTGTTCCCACAAGACTTCCATTACTTTTAATTCAGAATCAAATAGTTTCATTGTGACATCAAAGCTCCTTTCTGGACGAATAGAATCGTCTAAATATGTGAGAGTATAGACTGTTTTAATTGTCTATAAAGTTTGGAGGACTATTACAATAGTCTGAAACTGTGATAATAGACTATCATAATAGTCTAAATATGTCAACCCTTATTTTGGAATATTTAGAAAAAGGGGTTTTGAAATGTAACAGTTAAAATTTTCGAGTAACCTGACTACATAACGCCAGCCATATACGTTTACCCCGTGCAGTATGGTAATTTCTGGTGTTATGTAGTATAACATATAAACTACTAGGCAGTTGCTGACGATATATATATTGACATAGAAATAATTCGTTACAGTTTGGCTTAGTGCTTTATTCGTTACTTTTCACACCCATGCTAAAGTAGTGGGAATCATGCGCCAAAATGCTAAAAGCTTTTGTTTTTTTACTTTAGCATTTTGTGTGCAAAATCTGTTATAATTTACACCTCAGTAACTTATAAGCTAATAAAAACTGGCATGCGTGTGAATTGTAACCTTTATCCAGACAGAAATTAGAGTTGTGAGCCATATGCTTTGTGTCAGCGCAAGGTAAAATTGTAACAATAATAATTGTGTTTTCGTTTGGCAGGAATGGGCTTTGCAGCCGGACAAGTCAAAGAAGCGAAAAAGAAAGGCAAAAAAATGAGTATATTTAATGATGACAGAGAAACTTTTAATCAGGCAGCAGATAGCTTAGACAATGGTCTTTCAAAATGTGGTTTGGACGCAGTGCTGCAAAGAGCATTTGATAATGGATTGGATTTGGATGAAATTATGTACGTGGTACAAACGCACACCGAGAAAACCGTTCGGCGCTATATTGTACAGGCACGGCTTAAGAGAGCAGCAAATAAAGATAGAGCTTAATATGTAAAGTATATAAATAAAGCAGAGAAAGGTCTGATTATAGTTTAGTAAGTAAAAGCTATAATAGAGGCTGATTACAGTTTAGTAAGTAAAAGCTATAATAGGGTTAACAGGGAATGGAAATGTTTTTAGAGAATAACCCAACCGGTAACAGTTCAATGGGTTATCTGAACTGTTGTTACAATTCACACCAACGCCAGATTTTGCAACAATTTACGAACATTCGGTGT
>CBCOYO010000190.1:0-4517 GCA_965114465.1 uncultured Lachnospiraceae bacterium | reverse complement strand
ATCTAGAGTTAAGGGAAGATATCGTTTATATGATTATAAAAAGAAAATCGTTTTGTACGCTGAATAGTCTTTTTTGTTACTTTTCGCACCCACGCCAAAGTAGTGGGAATTGTAACCTCTTTTTTTGGAAAATTTGGAAAAAAACGAAAAAAGTATTTGACAACCGTCTGATCTAATGGTATGATAACAAACATAAAGCAAAGGTGCTGTGAGAAGAACTCTCATAGCACCTTTTTTATGCACACGGACACCCAGATAAAGTTTGTCAGCAAAAGCTGACGGATGCCCGGCGCGCGAGTAGGGAAGATAAATCTTCTCTTAATCGAATAGGTACATTTAAAAATCCGCGGTAAATACAATGCACCTGTTTTTGCAAATTGACAGTATGAGGAGGAATTGTTATGACTGAGGAAATTTTAAGTGTTGTGAATGAACAATTATTCGGTGTATGGTTTTTAATTGGAACTGCACTGGTGTTTTGGATGCAGGCTGGTTTTGCAATGGTGGAGGCTGGCTTTACAAGAGCGAAAAATACAGGAAATATTATTATGAAGAATTTAATGGATTTCTGTATTGGCACATGTACATTTATTCTTATCGGTTTCGGGCTGCTGTTCGGTGAGGATTTGGTGGGTCTAATCGGTAAGCCGGGATTTGATATTTTTACAAGTTATGCTGATTTTGATTGGTCAAACTTTGTATTTAATTTAGTATTCTGTGCGACAACTGCGACAATTGTTTCCGGTGCTATGGCAGAGCGGACGAAATTCCTTTCTTATTGTGTATATTCCGGTGTGATTTCGGCGTTAATTTATCCGATTGAAGCTCATTGGATTTGGGGCGGCGGCTGGCTTTCACAGATGGGATTTCATGATTTTGCAGGCTCTTGCGCAATACATATGGTGGGCGGCATTTCTGCTTTGATTGGTGCGAAGATGCTCGGGCCGCGTATTGGTAAGTTTACAAAGGAAAAGGACGGAAAGATTACAAAAGTCAATGCGTTTCCGGGGCATAATCTGACGGTTGGTGCTCTCGGCGTGTTTATCCTTTGGCTTGGCTGGTATGGTTTTAACGGCGCGGCTTGTACTTCTGTAGAGCAGCTTGGATCTGTTTTTGTAACAACAACGATTGCACCAGCAATTGCAACCGTAGTATGTATGGTGTTTACTTGGGTAAAGTATGGAAAACCAGATATTTCTATGAGTTTAAATGCTTCTCTTGCAGGGCTTGTGGCGATTACCGCAGGCTGTGATGTTACAGATGCTCTTGGCGCTATTATAATTGGTGCAGTGGCAGGCGTGCTGGTGGTGTTTGGCGTATGGCTTTTGGATTATGTGCTGCGGATTGATGATCCGGTTGGTGCGGTTGCGGTTCATTGTTTGAATGGTATCTGGGGAACGATTGCGGTTGGTTTATTTGCCACAACTGCAGCACCCGGAAATGAAGAATTTACCGGTTTATTCTATGGCGGCGGCTTTGGTCTGCTGAGCAAACAGCTAATTGGTATGGTGTGCGTAATTGCATGGACGACTGTCACAATCACAATCACGTTCCTTGTAATTAAAGCAATATTTGGACTGCGGGTTACGGAGGAGGAGGAAATTGTTGGACTGGATGCAACAGAGCATGGACTTCCTTCAGCTTATGCAGGATTTAGTATGATGGATATTTCCAACACCATGATTATGGAAGAAAACGAATATACGCAGCTTGGCAGTGATACACAGCTTAGCAGTGAGAGTGGTGCAGCAGCAGAATCGAGCATTTATGTGCATCATGAGGAAGTGCAGCGAGCAATTAAAGAAGTTTCCGCTGGAAGTGGTATTTATAAAGTGGTTATTATTGCGAAATTAGCGAGGTATGATGTGCTGCGCAAAGCGATGAACAATATTGGCGTAACTGGTATGACAGTAACACAAGTAATGGGCTGTGGTATCCAAAAGGGAGCTGGAGAAAAGTACCGTGGTGCAGAAGTGGACGCAACACTGCTTCCTAAGGTAAAGGTGGAGGTTGTTGTTGCAAGCATTCCAGTAGAGAAAGTGATTGAAACAGCAAAGAAGGTACTTTGCACAGGACATATCGGTGATGGAAAGATTTTTGTCTACAATGTTGGTAAGGTAGTAAAGATTCGAACAGGCGAGGAAGATATGCTGGCGCTGGCGGATGTTGAATAATTTCCTATATAAATATAACTACAAAACACGAACACTAAAAGGGCACAGACGAAAAGTTTGCTGCCCTTTTGGGTTACTCTTGATAAATTTTCCAAGTAATGTTATAATATTTTCATGTTGAACACAAAATTGAATGAAATATATGTTCAATACGAAAAGAAAATAATCTCAATACACGGAAAAGGGGATAGATTATGGCGACTTTATGGAAAGATGAATACAAGGTCGGAATTGACAAAATTGATGAACAGCATCGTCAGTTATTCGACAAAATTGGGAATTTGTTAGAGATTGCTAAGAGCGGCAATGAGGAAGCCAATAGACGGGAATGCATGGAAATTATAGACTTTCTTATTGGGTATACAATTACGCATTTTGAAGCAGAGGAGAGATTGCAGAGAGATAGAAAATATATAAGTTATGAGCAGCATCATAAAATACATGAGGAATTTAAAAATACGGTACTCGTGTATAAAGAGCAGCTTAACAATGACTTTTCCGCAAAAACATTGAAAAGTTTTATTGGAACACTGCTGGCGTGGCTTGTGAATCATGTGTGCATCTGCGACAGGAAGATTGTTAAAAATATCCCTCTACAGGAGATGGAATCCTATGCCGATATAGACAGTTTTATTCAAAGTGTGGCAAACAAACTGCTTACGGAGATGTACAGTATACCAATTCGTGGTACGAAAAGCTGCATTTATAAAGGTGACGTAGCAGGTGCTGTTATTGTTAGGACAATAGCAGAAGGAAAAAGTAAACATTTGTTTTTGTATGGAATGTCGAGTGAGCTTGCGGAGTATTTATATCATAAAATCAGTGGTATGGTGCTTGTGGATGTAAACCATTTAGATGATATTGAGAAATCGGCGCTTATGGAAATTGGCAGTATTATTTCTACATATGCAATGAGTGCGATTGATGATAATGGGACAGGTGGGATTCGTTTTACTAGCAGTTTGTATACACATGATTACAATGAAACAGATTACAATATTACCAACAGCGTTATTTTGGAGATTACGACGGACTATGGAAAAATGGATATTTTGTACAGCCATCTGAAACCATAATAAGCTTTTGGCTGGCTCAGGCGGGGAATCCTGAAAACCTCCTTCTTTTTGTGGCGGGGTAGTTTCCACAAAAAGCAAGGGGGTTTTTCATAATTATCTTAGAGGAATTTTAACAGAAAGGAACAGCACAATGAAACAATTTTTTGGTAAAAGCCAGAACGGAAATTTAAGGGAAGCTGTCAAAGGATTGCAGAATCCGCAACTAATTATGCTGTTATCTAACGGCGAGCAGTTTGAAGAACACGTAAAAGAGTTAGAACGATTATTTCCCCACGTTCCCAGTATCGGCTGTATTGGTATGAGTTATGATACGAAGGTCGTTGAAAAGGGCGTGAGTGTAGTGGCATTCTGGGACGGCGTAACTGTTGCCGCTAATGTATTGGAAAGAGTTTCCACTACGCCAGTGAAATATATTGAGCGTTTGCAGCGTGATGTCAGCAAAGTAAACGGAACACAGAAAGACACAATTTGCATTGATTTTTGTTCGGGAAATGATGCCTGTGTATTAACCACTATCTACAGTGTGCTCAAACATAAAAATATTTCTTTGGTAGGTGGGACAGGAGATGGCGGCAAGGTATCCGCCAATGGTAAAGTTTATAATGATGCAGTTGCTTATGCACTGGTAAAAAATGACGGCGGCAAAATCAAGGCATATAAAGAAAATATTTATCATCCAATGGGAAAATACCGTTTTATCGCATCTGGTACGGATAAGGAAAACTATCTTCTCGGAGAACTAAACGGAAAGTCTGCTAAGCGCGTTTATCAAGATATTTTGCACGTGACAGAGGAGCAGATATTAACGCAGACGTTTAAAAATCCATTTGGCAGAGTGCATGGCAATGAAATTTGCATTATTTCTATTAAAGAAGTAAAAGGTGATGCATTGGCGTGTTTTCGTCAGGTAAATGATTCAGATGTGCTGATTATGTTGGAATTAGGGGACTATAAGGCGATTGTAAGGAATACAATTCAAACAATTCGCAAGGACTTTACTAAGATTTCCGCAGTATTTTCTGTAAACTGCCTGTTTCGGTATCTGCTGTTTACTGACAATCAATATATGGATGATTATTTGCGTGATATGAGTACTTTGGGAAACCATGCTGGTCTTGTGGGATATGGAGAGCATTACAATAACCGATTTGTGAACCAGTCTATGACTTGCGTAGTATTTGAATAAAGTAATTTAGGGTAACAGTTCAGGTAAGTCTGCGCATTTACTGCGCTGACCGTAATAAAATGTAGTGGTTGGAGGTATCCA
>CBCOYO010000189.1:0-4523 GCA_965114465.1 uncultured Lachnospiraceae bacterium | reverse complement strand
ATTCCACACCGCGTTTATAATGACCATTGGTATAGTGTTCCAAAGGGAACGGTAAACCATTATTATTCCTTAAATTATCACAATAATATGCAAGAATTTTTCTCACTTCTGCGCCGCTTTCTATTGTAAAATCTAAACGGTACGAACCGATTCCTTGTTTTCTCAGACCTTCAAACTGTCCATGCAGCGATAATGGAACGGAATTATACAAAATATTATAGCAATGGCAGCAATTTTGCAAGATGGGAAATACGTTTTTGTATCGATCCGTTAAACAATATATATTTTGAACCGATTCCCTGTCTGCAATACAAGTTTGCGCTGTTTTTTGCATACAATTAGCAGAAAACATCAGCGGCAGCCTGCCATATAGAACATATTCCATATCTGCAAACCCTGATAGTTCCTGCAATTCCTTCTTGTTTAATTCAATCGAAGCCGTAATTTGATCGCAATAAGACAAAAGGAATTTCTCTGCTTCTCTATTCCATGCATAAACAGAAAAATCTGCTATCCGCTTTCCCTTATATCCAATATCATTCAGCCATTGCAATTCCTCAAAATTCCGAACCAAAACACCTTCAAAAGAAAATGGCAAAACCGACTCCTGCTCTAAAAAACGCTGATAAATGGATAAATATGGATACGAGCGTCTGCGCAAAATATAAGGCAGCGCAAGATAGAACGATTTTCCTCTTAAATTGTTTTTATTTTGTAAAGTTTTTTTATTTAATTTACTCTTGCTTAAATTATTTTGTAAAAATAAATCTGCGTTCAGATAAATGCGCTGTATACTTGGATATTGTAAAACCTCTTCTAACTGTTCTATCGTTAGAACAGAAGCAGTTAAGATAAAATTATCCGTTTTATTTGTGCTGGCTGTTTTATCCACATTATTCTTGATATTTGCTGTATTAGCTGTTTTATCCACATTATTATCAATTTCTATTGGACTAACTGTTCTTTCTATATTTTTTAATGTCAGCAGTTTTTCCTCTAGCTGCGTGCACGCCTGCCTGCGCAGTTCATTGAGTATTTTTACTGGAAGAAATGATTTGTTGTCTGTTTCTATGGTAAGCTGTTCTATTTTAAAGAATGTATCTCCCATTTTACAAAATCGTTTCTCGATATCCGCTCTTGTGAGTGGCTGTTTCTGTGCTTGGCTGACTAGGGATTCCCCTTCTGCTGTAACGGATATCTCTTGACAGGATAATGTAAATTTGGGCTTTTCTCCAATATAAATAGTTACAAATCCTTGAACTGGAATTTCTGGTTTTTTTGTTAGATATTGCTGTCGGATTGTTTCGAGAACCGCCGGATCTGTGCCAGAATATCCAGGTTCTTTGATTGTCACCATTGATTTGCTGTTATGCTGTTCATAGTAACCTTGGCAAATATCAGTTCGTATATAAAGATGGCGCAAAAATATTTCATCTTCTTTTGCTACCTGATACGTTTGCTGTGGATTGGCATAATATTTATCCATATACTTTCGGTATATTGCTGTAACACCTGCCACATATTCGGGACTTTTCATCCGCCCTTCTATTTTAAAGGAATCAATTCCTGCGGCAATAAGTTTGGGAAGAATCGGCAAAGTATACATATCTTTAAGGCTAAGCGGATATGTTGTTTTTCCTTTTTCATCTGTGTAAGGAAGCCGGCAAGGGCCGGCACAACGTCCACGATTTCCGCTTCTTCCGCCAATAATCGAACTAAATAAGCACTGCCCCGAATACGCATAACACATTGCGCCGTGAACAAACGCTTCAATTTCAATATCTGTCTGTTTTTTGATATTCTTAATTTCTTCTATGGAAAGTTCTCTTGCTGGAACAATACGGCTGACACCTATATTTTTTAAAAAAGCAGCACCATAATATCCTGTAATCGTCATTTGTGTGCTGGCATGGAGCGCAAGCTGCGGAAATGCACGATGCAAAATTGTCAAAACGCCGATATCTTGTACAATCACGCCATCCAACCCTGCGTTATAAAACGGTTCAATATAAGGAACTACTTCGTTAAGTTCCCTCTGTTTCACAAGCGTATTTACTGTAAGATATATTTTTTTATCAAAAAGATGCGCGATTCTAAGAGCCTCGATAATTTCACCATTCGTAAAATTATTGGCATATGCTCTAGCGCCGAATTTGGTAGCCCCTAAATATACCGCATCAGCACCTGCATTGACAGCCGCCATAAAACACGAAAAATCTCCGGCAGGCGCCAGCAATTCGACCTTTTTCTTCTCCATAAATCAGCCAATCCTCTATTTTTTACTTTCCTTTAATTCCGTTTCTAAACGCACAATCTGTTTAGAACTTTCATTGAGTTCCTGTTGTGCTTCTTTTAAGGCTTTATTGGTGTTGTCCAGTTTAATCTGCGCAGCAATTAACTCATGTTTTAAATCATAAAGTTCATTTTCTTTTGCGCGCAAATCCTGCTCTAATAGCTCTATCTGGTTTTTTGCCTTAAAATAATCATCTGCCATATTAAGCTGAATCAACATATTCTGCTTGTCCAACGACTGTCGTTTAAAACTATCCATTTTATTGTATTCATTTAATTTATTGTTAATATAGGCAGCAACTCTCTGTAAATATTCTGCGCTTTCATTACCGCTAACAGTTAAAACTTTCCCACCGATAATTACTTCTGTATCTGTTTTTGCAGACATAATCTTCCCCCGTTTCCGATTCAAAACAGCCGTTTTAACGGTCTATCCCTAAATGACGATATGTCAAATCTGTTACCACTCTGCCACGCGGCGTGCGCATAATCAATCCATTTTTTAACAAATATGGTTCATACACTTCCTCCACTGTCCCACTGTCTTCTCCAATCGCTGCGGAAAGTGTGTCAAGTCCTACCGGCCCGCCGCTGAATTTCTCAATCATAGTTATTAAAATAGTGCGATCCGTCTGATCAAGTCCCAGTTTATCCACATCTAACATATCCAGTGCGGTGTTTGCCGCTTCCAACGTAATCTGTCCGTTATATTTCACTTGCGCAAAATCACGCACACGCTTTAACATACGATTGGCAAGACGCGGCGTGCCGCGGCTTCTGCGCGCAAGCTCTCTTGCGCCTGCCTCATCAATTGATACCTGCAAAATCCTTGCAGAATGTTGAATAATCAGCATTAATTCTTCTACAGAATAAAATTCTAGGTGCTGAATCACACCGAAACGATCCCGCAGTGGTGCAGTCAAAAGTCCCGCTCGGGTTGTTGCACCAATCAGTGTAAATTTCGGCAGATCCAGCCGCACAGAACGCGCCGCAGTCCCTTTTCCAATCATAATATCAATAGCAAAGTCTTCCATTGCTGGATAAAGCACTTCCTCTACCTGACGGTTTAAACGATGAATTTCATCAATAAACAAAATATCTCCCTCTTGGAGATTGTTTAATATTGCTGCTATTTCGCCTGGCTTTTCGATTGCCGGCCCGCTTGTTACCTTTACATGAACCTCCATTTCATTGGCAATAATTCCTGCGAGGGTGGTCTTGCCAAGTCCAGGCGGCCCGTAAAACAGCACATGGTCTAGTGAATCATTTCTTTGTTTTGCAGCTTCTATATAAATGCTTAAAATATCTTTAATTTTCTTCTGACCAATATATTCTTTCAACTTCTGCGGACGAAGGCTGCCCTCTAGCTTTACATCCTCCTCTAGAAGTTTTGTTTCAATGACTCTGCCCGCCATAATGCTCTCCATTCTACTGACACTTAAAAAATAATTTATCTCATAACGGTTTTTAATGCAAGTTTTAATATTTCTCCTGCATCCATCCCATCCGTAATTGTAATCTGTCGAACTGCTTTTACAGCTTCCGCCGGCGAATATCCCAGCGCTGTCATTGCTTCAATTGCTTCGTTCATTTCATTTTTTGCTGCCATATTTTCTGCGATATCTAAAACAGGTATATCAGAATTTTGTGAATCTGTCTGTAAACCAATTTTATCACGTAAATCAAGAATAATCCGTTCCGCTGACTTCTTGCCGATTCCTGGTGCTTTCGCAATGGTCTTTGCATCACCAGAAATAATTGCAAAACGTAAATCATCGGTACTCATCGCAGACATAAGCCCAAGTGCGCCTTTTGGCCCAATGCTGTTGACTGTAATTAACTTTTTATAGATATCTAAATCATCTTTTGATAAAAAACCAAATAGTTGAAAAGCATCTTCTCTTACGCTGGTATAGGTATAAATTTTTATCGTTGTCCCTATTGCAGGCAGACGCTGTATTACGCTGGAAGGAACACGAATATTGTAACCGATATTATTACATTCTAGGACAAGCATATCCTCTGCAATATCCGCGATTTCTCCTTTTATATATGCATACATAACAACCCTCCCCACCTAGTACAACATTATATAAAAACGCCATAAAAGAAATTATAGCATATCCATACATATGTTTCAATAAAAATCTGCCATATAATTCTAAATTTTTAAATCTATTGTTACTTTTCACACCCACGCCAAAGTAGTGGGAATCATGCGCCAAAATGCT
>CBCOYO010000188.1:0-4597 GCA_965114465.1 uncultured Lachnospiraceae bacterium | reverse complement strand
CGTATTGCCCGCTTATGCAATATGGGCTGTACAGAAATTGGAAAATCTTAACGGTCGTTAGTATAATTATTGGCTAAGGAACTGTCCCAAAATTGCAGTTACTGGCAATTTTCCTAATATGCAAACATAAAATAGTTATTATTATTTTATCCAAGAAAAACGCATTTCATGTAAAAAAGCGCCGCCAGAAATTTTTGAAAGTAATTTCTGACGACGCATTTTGGGCGGTTATTTATTCAATTATTATTTTTTCTATTATGCAGCTATGCGGTTTATTTCTATTATTTTTGTCATAGTTAATGCCGACCAGCAAAACTTCACCGCAATAGCCTTCTAATGCTTGTATATATTGTCTGTCTTTTATCTGTTGTATTGCAGTTTGGGCTGATTGATTGTATTTTAGTTCAACAATTAGCGCAGGCTTTATTGTACTTGGAGCTACGCACTGTCTTGTAACTGATACAGCACAAGGATCTGCGGACGACTGCGCAGATGTTTCTCCTAATGGCAGAGGCAGGAACACAATATCCGCAAATCCACGTCCGGCAGGCAATTCTCGAATAATCTTATAATAATTTCTTGCACTGTAATACGCAAGACCCATTGCGCACGCAAGCGAATTTTCATCGTTATACGTTAATATCGACGCCACTTCCATATGCGCACGATCCAGCGCTTCGGCAACACTTTGCGCATCGCAATGCAAAGTATCCTCAAGAAGTTGTTCCGATGCCCTTAACACACGCATCACTTCTGTCCAGCCGCTTACACCCATTGCCGTTTCAAATTCCCTCATTATCTCTTTATTTGGGATAAACGTTTCTTGATTTAGAGAATCATATGCCAAATATCCTAAATGAATTAAAAGTGTTAACACATCATCCTTTGTTTCAAATGAACACATATCATTCTGAAAACTAAGCGTATTTATCTTAATATGCCCTCCGCCTAGCATTTTTACAATATCCGCACGCAGCCCGTCAAAATCCATATCCATATATATTTTTAATGCTTCATAAGTTTCTGTAGCTGTCCAATAATTAGAAAACTTATGACGGTGCATTGCTTCTACCACAGACTTTGGATTATAGATATGTTGAAAATCTGTAAATAAATATCCATCATACCAGCTTCCCATTTCCACAAAATTCATATGAAATCGTTCGCATAATGCAGATACCTCTTTATCAGTAAAACCTGTATATTCCTCAAAAATATTTTGATCTGTCATGGAATATTCCCAAAACATATTTAACGCCGAATGAGAACCATATTTCTTAACCGGAAGGATACCCGTCATATACGCAAGTGCTACATATGGCTGGTCTTTCAGCAAATCGCGCAAAAAATCAAGATATTGCTTTTGCAGTTCTTTGGCTTCTTTTTTTTCGCGCATAACGCAATCCCACTCGTCAATTAAAAATATAAACTGTGTATCTGCTTCTGTGTAAATCTGTTCTAATACTGTAACAAGGTTTGTTTCTTGTTCAGAAAATAGTTCTCCATATACTTTACGCATTTCCGAAATTACTGCCTGCTCCAAATAATCGGTAACACTCTGCGTTTTTGCTCGGCTTAAAAACTGCTGCATATTCAGATAAATCACATCATATTGATTCAAATATTCCATAAACGATGGATTATGTTCAATTTTGAACCCAGCAAATAACGATCTTGAATCACAACCACGGCTATAATAAGCCGCAAGCATTTTCAGTGTCATTGATTTTCCAAAGCGCCGTGGTCTGCTGACACAAATATATTTTTCTTCTGTATTAATACGTTCATTGATACAAATAATTAAATTTGTCTTATCTACATATATTTTTGAACGAATAGCCTCCCAGAACCCCTTGTTGCTTGGATTCAAATAAATTCCCATGCAATCTGCCTCCCTGCATTATCTTTATTATACTCACGAGCAATTAGATTTTCCTTTCTGTGCAGAAATTGGAAAATCTTAACGGTCGTTAGTATATATACAAATCCTTATTAGTACATAATAACTGATAGCATTATAATACAAAATCTGAATTTTCTCAATATATTCAAATTGTATTCTAATGCATTACTTTTTTGTAATACTTGAATATATCCCATATTCTAATCCCACTGGCACGGGAATTTCTGTTTGGGCGGTGCATCAAATTGTTTTGTCCATTGTTCATTTTCTTCTTCCGGCAAATCTTCAAACACTTCTGGCTCTATAAATTGACCGCCAAAACCAGATAAAGCGCCTTCTTTCAATTCTATTCCCATAAAAGCATCAAAATTCTTGCCGTCTGTGGTTGTAATCCCAAAGCGGTCGCACGTCTGGAAACCATGACGTGGATAATAGTCAGGTTCACCGAAAATAATAACGCCTTCATAACCTGCGTCTTTTGCCAGCGCAAGCGTTTCCGTAAGCAGACGGCGTCCCACGCCGATTCCCTGCCATTCTGATGCCACGCACAACGGGCCAAACGTCAAAATTTCCTTTATGTTATCCTGATTTTTTAACATTGCCTTGGCATAACAAATTACACCCACTATCTCCTCTCCCACAACGGCAACACGTGACAATTCTGGAAGATATACACTGTTTTCTCTTAATTTGTGCACAAGAAAATGCTCATTGCAGCCTAAGCGATATTTATTCCAAAAAGAACGCAGCACAACTTCCTCTGTCTTGTGATATTCTGCCTCTTTTTCTTTGCGAATCACAAGCATTTCTTTTGTCAGTTTCTGTTTTTTCCGTGGAAAAAATCCCATATTGACACGGACTTCCCTGCGCTCTAAATCACGATTGGAGTAACAGCAGCTATCTATGCCGATTAGTTCAAAACCTTCCTGCTGATAAAATTGTATCGCACCCACATTGCAGGACTGTGTTTCCAAAATAATGGCTCTGCGGTGCTCTAAAACTGCCTGTTCTTTGGCGAGTGCCATAAGCCTATGTGCAATCCCCTGCCGCCGAAAATCCTCATGCACCCAAAGTTCCGTTACCATTAATCGGTTGCTCCACTCCTCTGGGCACGTTTCTATGCACGCAGTTAACTCTGATTTCCCACCGTTCTCCCTAACAATGCCCCATGCATACGCCTTCTCCCAATGCGGCTGATAAAGTTTGTCCGGGAAATCATACTCCTCCGGATAGTGCGTTACTGGACTGTCGAAAGGACGTTTCTGCATTTGAATTGCATAACCATCTTTTTCATTTAAAATACTGACGTCATAGTATTCCTTTGTCGTATAACGCATAGGGATTATTGTTCCTTCCCACTGATCTTTGGGCAGTGGAATGATTTTACAATTTTTTTCAACAAATTCTTTTAATTCTATACTTTTGGATTCCATATTCTATATTCCCTTTCTTTTTATTGTAATATATATTGACAAACAGCTCGATTTTCCTTTCTGCACAGCACATATCGTCCACTTCTGCAAAATAAGCCGTGCAGAAATTGAAAAATCTTATCGTTTGTTAGTAAACCTCCCTTTACCTCCGCCTTTTTACTTTTTCCATTCTTCTTGTAATAATCTGCTGTCTTGCTTTTGCGTAGGCTTCTTCTTTTTGAAGGCTTAAATACATTTTCCAATGTTTTATATCAAGTGTTCCATCTGCTAAAGCTCGTTTCACAGCGCATCCTGGCTCTGTTTGATGGTGGCAGTCTGAAAAACGGCACTGCGATGCCAGTGCAGCAATATCCTCAAATGTAAGTTCAATACCGTCTGTGCCCTCTCCCATTACAAGCTTACGAATCCCCGGTGTATCAATAATTCTGCCGCCGCCTTTTATTGTATTTCCGTCAGGGAGCAAAATACGATCCGGTATCTCAAACATTTGTTTATAGGTTGTTGTATGGCGTCCCTGCGAATCGGCTTCCCGAATACTGCCTGTTGCCATTTGTTCTTCTCCTAGAAGTACATTGACAAGGGATGATTTCCCTACACCGGAAGAACCCAACAGCACAATTACAGCGCCGCTCACAAAATATTTTTCCAACTGAGAAAGCCCCTCTCCCGTGTATGCACTAATACAGTACGTATCAACGCCCGCTGCCTGTGAACTTACCTGCGCCAATATCAGTTCCCGATCTTGCATTAAATCGGATTTTGTTAAAAGAATCACAGGTGTGCCGCCGCTCTGCCATGCAGCCGTTAAAAAACGCTCCAATTTTGCAGGATGAAAATCCTTGTTACACGACATTGTAATAAATACATAGTCAAAGTTCGCCGCCACTGCCTGATCGGGCAGGCCCTGCGTTGCATTCAGCCGCATAAATACGGATTTCCGCTCCAATACTTCTAAAATCAAGCTGTCGCCACCTGTATTTTGGCTTACCATTACCCTGTCGCCAACCGTTGGAAACGGCACAATCTCTGTGCTGTTATAAAAAGCTGCTGCCTTTAATCTGCCATAAAAAATTTCCGAGTTTGAATCTGTTCCCATGCTTAATTCATAGCGATCTCTATGTACCGCCGTAACTGTTGCTATATTTTCCATTTTGATTCCTCCATCTACCATTGGCAAAGTGCCAATCCATTATTGGAAAGATTTTATAACAGTTCAGGTAGGTCTGCGCATTTACTGCGCTGACCGTAATAAAATGTAGTA
>CBCOYO010000187.1:0-4609 GCA_965114465.1 uncultured Lachnospiraceae bacterium | reverse complement strand
GAATAGGAGTAGAATGAAATCAGATAAATGGAAGCAAAGAATTACAATATATAGTTTTTTTATCTGTCTTGTAGGGTTGACGGCGGCGTTTGTGATTCTGCCAAAGCAGTCCGTTTCCAAGGCAGAACGCAGGCGTCTTGCAGCAAAACCTGAACTGACATTTGAGAGAATTATCAAAGAGGATTTTATGGATGATTTAGAAACATATCTTCTCGATCATTTTCCGTTTCGGGATGGGCTGCGCAAAATAAAGGCGTACTTTGCTTATGATGTGCTACAGCAAAAGGAAAACAATGATATTTATGTTACAGAAGGCCATGCGGCAAAGCTGGAATATCCTTTAAACGAATCCGAAACAATACGTGCCGCAGAAAAAATGAAGTCTGTAAAAGCCAAATATTTTCCACAGGCACAGGTGTATTATGCTGTGATTCCCGACAAAAACTTTTTTTTAGCACAGAAAAATAGCTTTCCTTCGCTTGATTATGCCAAAATGCTTGAAATTTTGCATAATAATTTGGCAACGGATTCTTTTGTGTATATAGATATTATGGAAGGGCTGACAATTGAGGACTATTATAAAACAGATACACATTGGCGGCAGGAGAGGATTTTAGAAACCGCAAAACGTCTTGTTGATGGTCTTGGGGTGTCTGATGCTGCGGCGTTTGATTTGGCAGCGTATCAAATTCAGGAAATCCCTGATTTTTATGGTGTGTACTATGGGCAGTCAGCACTCCCAATGGTAGCAGATACCATCTGTTATTTAACGAACGAAGTAATTGACAGTGCACAAGTTTGGAATATGGAAACTGGCAAAACGAATCCTGTATATGAATTGGATAAGCTGGAATCTGAAAAAAGCATGGATAAATATGATATTTTTCTAGGCGGTGCAGTACCTCTGCAAATTATTGACAGTCCGAAAGCAAAAACAGACAAAAAGCTAATAATATTTCGTGATTCTTATACGAGCAGCCTTGCGCCGTTGCTGTTGGAAACATATAATGAAGTAACATTGGTGGATCTGCGGTATATTAGTTCGGAATTAATTGGAGAATATGTTGATTTTGAGGATGCAGATATCTTGTTTCTATATAATACTGTGGTACTGAATCATAGTAGTATGTTGAAGTAACGGTGTATGTTTATGTAAGGGAAAAGCGTGAAAAAAATTCGCACTGTGAAGTGTGAAAGTGCCTTTTAGGTTTTGTTTGTGATAGGAAAGAATGGTGAAAAGAGTGAAAGATAATTCGCACTGTGAAGTATGAAAGTGTCTTTTAGGTTTTGTTTGTGACAGGAAAGAATGGTGAAAAATATGAATTGGCTGGAAGAAAGCAATGTAGATATACGACAGTATAATGGCGAATCGCTTTGTGAAATGCTTGCAGATAAAATTTGGGATTATCATAGGGAAGAGTGGCTCAAATGTCCTGAATTTATTCAAAACGCCTGTTTTTTAATTGATTTTGATACAGAATTAAATATGGAAGGAATTTTGACTGTATTAATAAATACTGCTGAGGAGTATTTGCCGCATATTATCAAAGCGTTTCGGGCAATCGGAGATAGTCAGGACGCTGAGATATTAGCAGAAATAAGCCGCTGTAAGCAGTTAAAACCAGTGGAGAAAATTGTGGAACTTGAACAGCAGTTATATTTGAACAGGGATTTTGATATTTGGGAACTGTTGTATCAATATTTAGACAAAGAGATTGAAAAACTAAAGTAAAATATAGAAATAGTACATAAACGATAGCAGTTTAGCCGCAAGCTGGGCTGCTTTTGTTTATACACATTTTACAAAATATTTTAAGTGGTATTGGTAAAAAATACATTTTGAAGCGGAACTGCGAAAAAAGGATTATATAATCTGTATGGTTTCGAACAACAATTCATAGCATAGTATACAATCTTTTTCTTATAACGGAAATGTATACAGAATTATATAAAAATTCTCGAAAACAACATATTGCACCATTCGACAAAATACAGTAAAATGGTATTGATGAGTAAATCTAAGAATCACAAAATGTTCAGCCCACCATATCTAAAAAATGAATGAAGATCGTTTTTTTGCAGCCTTTCAAGGGCACTCATTGATAGGTAATAAGTTTTATGATTGCATTAAAATATTACTATACATAGGATTTATTGCAGAGTATATATTGTGAAATTCCTATAAAATCAAAATAATAATTAAAAATAAAAAAATAAAATATTATTTTAAGGGGGTTATGTGATGCATAAAGGGTCACTATTGGGAAATCAGCGTTACGCGCCGATACATGAAATCAACGGCTATCGGGTAAAGCCGGGGAAGTATCTTCGGAATGGTGCGACGATTGTTGAGGGCGGAGTCAATTTTACCATTCATTCAAATGGTGCAACATCCTGCAATCTATGTCTGTTTCACAGGTATGAAGATGAACCGTTTGCAATCCTGCCGTTTCCAGAAGCTTACCGCATTGGAAACATGTATTCAATGGTGGTTTATGGGCTTGACCCAAAGGAATTTGAATATGCATATCAATTTGATGGCGAATATGATGTGCAGAAGGGCTTAATATTTGATAAGACAAAGTATATATTAGATCCTTATGCGCGGGCAGTTAGTGACCAAGGCACATGGGGAGGACGCCGCAGCCAAAAAGAGCATTTTTATAAGGCAAGAGTTGTTGCAGACGAAGAAAACTACGATTGGGGATACTTTGTGCAGCCGGACTTAGAGCCAAAGGATATGATAATCTATGAAATGCACGTTAGGGGCTTTACAATGGACAAATCGTCCGGTGTGGAGGTCGGGCATCGCGGCACTTTTGAGGGAATTAAGGAAAAAATTCCTTATCTGCTGGAACTTGGTGTAAATGCAGTGGAGTTAATGCCAATATTTGAATTTGATGAGTTAGAGGACGTAAGAGAGTATGATGGTGAGAAACTCTATAATTATTGGGGATACAGCCCTGTATGTTTTTTTGCACCCAATACGGCTTATGCTTCCAAGCGCGAATACAATATGGAGGGAACGGAACTGCGCGAATTAATCCGTGAGTTAAACCGCAACGGAATCGAAGTTATTTTGGATGTGGTGTTTAACCATACCGCAGAGGGTAATGAAAAAGGCCCGTTTTTCTCCTTTAAAGGGATTGACAACAATATTTACTATATGCTGACACCTGACGGAAAATATTATAATTTCAGCGGCTGCGGCAATGTAATGAACTGCAATCACCCGATTGTGCAGCAGTTTATTTTGGAATGTCTGCGTCACTGGGTAGTTTCCTATAGGGTTGATGGATTTCGTTTTGACCTTGCATCGATTATGGGACGCAATGAGGATGGTTCACCGATGAGCAAACCGCCACTTTTGCAGAGTTTGGCATTTGACCCGATTTTAGGAAAAGTAAAATTAATTGCCGAGGCATGGGACGCAGGCGGATTGTATCAGGTTGGCAGTTTTCCGGCGTGGAATCGCTGGGCAGAGTGGAATGGCAGATACCGCGACGATATGCGCTGCTTCTTAAAAGGGGATTATGGTATGGCGCAGGCAGCAATCAACCGCATTACCGGCTCTCTTGACTTATACGGCAAGGAAAACCGTGGCGAGAATGCAACTGTTAATTTCTTAAATTGTCATGATGGATTTACATTGTATGATATGTATGCCTACAACTATAAACATAATGAAAAAAATGGCTGGGACAATACGGATGGCGCTAATGATAACAATAGCTGGAATTGTGGTGTAGAGGGCGAAACAAATGATCCAGAAGTATTGAAACTTCGCAATCGTCTGCGCAAAAATGCATTTGCGATTTTAATGTGCAGCCGTGGTTCTGCAATGTTTCTGGCAGGTGATGAATTTTGCAATACGCAGTTTGGCAATAATAATGCTTATTGTCAGGATAATCTTGTTTCATGGCTGGATTGGACGCGCAAAGAGCAGTACAGTGAGATGTTTGAATTCTGTAAGTTTATGATTCATTTCCGCAAGGCACATCCGATATTAAGAGGACGTTCCGGCCCTAGCGGTTGTGGATTCCCAGAGGTAACGGTTCACAACAATGGCGTTGCATGGAACAGTGAATGCAAGCCGGATACGCGCACCATTGGCATTATGTTTGCAGGACGTACAGAGGAAAATATTGAGGACGATATTATCTATATTGGTGTTAATGCATTTTGGGAAGATCAGAGTGTACAACTGCCGAAATTGCCGCTTGGTAGAAAATGGCGTGTGATAATGAATACAGAATTTGAGCATACGCCAAATACAGATTATCATAAATTAACAAGATGGACAGGAACAGATACATTAATGATGTATCCGAGATCTGTTTTAATAGCAGCAGTAGATAAGTACCATAAAGGGAAGTTCTAATTGTTTTTGGGTATTTTTTCCGCAGCATAGGGCTACGCAACTCAGTAGGGGAATATCTTTTCCCCTATGCGTGTGCCGGATTACTGTTCATTCCGTTCCCGTAACGAGTAAAAATCCATGCAAAAATTGCAATACGAATTGCGTTCGTTATGCAAATGGATTATTATATGCCAGGTTACAATTCACACCAACGCCAGATTTTGCAACAATTTACGAACATTCGGTGTG
>CBCOYO010000186.1:0-4612 GCA_965114465.1 uncultured Lachnospiraceae bacterium | reverse complement strand
TGGAGGTATCCAGCCCATCGCGAAGCGATTTCCAATGGCTGGATACGTAACAGTTTAATGGGTTATCTGAACTGTTACGATGTGCGAATAGTTTGATTTGATAATGAGAAATGGGTATTGCAAACCATTTTGCTTTGGTTTACAATCAAATCAGTATAATAAGACATAGCACGAAAGGACTTTAATACAGTGGACGGTCATAGAAATAAAGGAATACTATATATTGTAGTTCCGTGCTACAATGAGGAGGATGCCTTGGAGCGGTCGGCGCAGATTTTGTTGGACAAGCTGGCAGAATTAAAGAACCGTGAGTTAATTTCAGACAAAAGCCGTATCGTTTTTGTAGATGACGGTTCTAAGGACAGGACGTGGGAACTGCTTCAGGGGTTCTATCAAAATAATAAAAATATTATTGCACTGCGTTTTGCCCATAACCGTGGTCATCAGAATGCGATTCTTGCAGGAATGATGTATGCGAAGGAATATTGTGATTATACAATTACAATTGATGCCGATTTGCAGCAGGATATTCATGCAATGGAATTGTTTATTGCGCAGTATGTACAAGGGAGTGAGATTGTGTACGGTGTGCGCAACTCAAGGGATACCGACGGCTTTTTTAAGAGAATGTCGGGGACGATATTTTATAAAGTAATGCATTTCCTTGGCTGCAATATTTATGAAAATTCTGCGGATTATCGGTTGATGAGCACTAAGGCGCTGGAAGCGTTATCGGAGTACAGCGAAGTAAATTTATTTTTGCGGGGGATTATTCCGGATATTGGACTAAAATCTTCTGTAGTGCATTTTGAAGTATTCCGCCGAATGCAGGGGGAGTCGAAGTACTCGTTGTCAAAGATGCTGACGCTTGCGGCGGATGGGATTACGTCTTTTAGCATACGGCCGATTCGTCTGGTGTTTTCCATGGGAATTATGGCGCTGCTGGTTGGCGTGTTTATGATAATACACATTATTTATGAACATTATTTTGGGTATACCGTGGGGGGCTGGTCATCTATTCTAATGTCAATATGGGTATTGGGCGGCGCAATTCTGCTCTCTTTGGGAATTATTGGAGAATATGTGGGGCGCAATTATATGGAAACAAAGCGCAGGCCGCGGTATTATTTTTGGGAAGTGCTGTCACGGGAGGACGGCGCTAAGGAGCGTTCGGACGATGAAGAAATTTGATAAAATAATTATCGGCGCAGGGTTGTATGGACTTTACGCAGCGCGCTACTGTGCCCAAAAGGGGCAGCATGTTTTGGTTTTGGAATGTGATCCTAAACCGTTTTGCAGAGCAACCTATATTAATCAGGCGCGGGTACATCAAGGGTATCACTATCCGCGGTCACTATCAACGGCAATGAAATCTGCGGGATATTTTGCACGTTTTAACAAGGATTATGGCTTCTGCATTAATCGGGAATTTCAGAAGGTATATGCCACATCAAGCGAATATTCGTGGTCTGACGGTACGCAGTTTCAAAAGTTTTGTCAGGCAGCAGAGATTCCTTGCGAGGAGCTTCCGGCGGATCGCTTTTTTAAAAAAGGGATGTGCGATGGGGCATTTTTAACGCGGGAGTATACGTATGATGCAATGATTTTAAAGGATTATTTTGTTGACGCGTTGGAAAAAATGGCGGACAGAGCAGAAATCCACTATGGCGCGGCGATTATGCGGATAGAAAAGCAGCAGGATGCGTATGTGCTTTTTGTGCGTGAGGGAAATACTGTGCAGGAGTATCACACAGGATATCTTCTTAATGCCACGTATGCTTCTACCAATCAAATTTTGGAAATGCTTGGGTATGAGAAGTTTCGCATTAAGTATGAATTGTGCGAAATTATTTTGTGCAACGTCAATGATACCTTGAAAGAGTATGGTTTTACAGTAATGGATGGCCCATTTTTTTCGATAATGCCATTTGGGAAGACAGGGGTGCATTCTTTAACATCTGTAACGTTTACCCCGCACGCAACAAGCTATGACCCGACACCAACATTTGCTTGCCAGCGTAGAAGCGGCAGTGAACGCGGTGATGATAATGACTATGAAACGTACTGTGATTTTTGCAGTCCAAGTCATTTAGGAAATTGTAATAACTGCAAAGCTAAGCCAAACACTGCTTTTCCATATATGGCGAATTTGGCGCGGAAATATTTAAGGGACGAATATGCGTTTGCATACAAGGAATCACTGTTTTCTATGAAACCGATTTTAATGAGTTCGGAGATAGATGATTCCAGACCGACAGTAGTAAGGACATATTCAGTGAATCCAACGTGTGTTGGGGTTCTTTCTGGGAAGATTAATACAGTGTATGATTTAGATGATGTGTTATACTAACGACCGTTAAGATTTTCCAATTCCTGCACAGTCCATATTGTATAAGCGGACAATTCGTGCAGTGCAGAAAGGAAAATCGAATCGTTCGTGAGTATAGTATAAGCAAAAAGATATGGGGGTGCCGGATGGGGGCATATCGCAATAAAGAGAAAAATTTTATATCTGCTGTGATTTATGTGCACAATGCAGAGGAATATGTGGAAGACTTTCTGCGTACAGTTATGGAGATGCTTGAAGAACATTTTGAGCACTCTGAGATTATCTGTGTGAACGATTATTCTGAGGATAACAGTGCGGCAGTAATCCGGCGGGTAGGGAAAGAATGGACGGCAATGCAGCCGCCTAATGAAGAATTGGATGAACCACATTCCATACAGATATCTGTGCTGAATATGAGCTATTTTCATGGCGTGGAAGTGGCAATGAATGCAGGGGTTGACTTGGCAATCGGTGATTTTGTGCTGGAATTTGACACAACAATTTTGGATTTTGATAAAGAACGGATTATGGAGGTTTACAAAAAGTCGCTGGAGGGGTATGATATTGTCAGTGCTTCACCAGATCAAAAGCAGCGTTTTTCCTCCAATTTGTTTTATAATATATTTAACCGTTTTGGAGATTTCTCATATAAGTTATATAGTGAACGGTTTCGGATCTTGAGCCGACGGGTAATTAACCGCATCAGCAGTATGAATAAATCTGTGCCATACCGAAAAGCAGTATACGCCAACTGCGGGCTGAAAACCTGCAATATTCGTTATCCAGTGGTAGGCAGTAAAAATCGCAGAGAGGATAAGGCAGAGCGCAAGTATCGGACAGATTTGGCGGTGGACAGTTTAATCCTGTTTACCGATATGGGGTATCGCTTTTCGGTAACAATGACAGTGATTATGATGTTGGTTGCAATATTTGTGGCATTGTATTCCGCAGTGATTTATCTGTTTAGCACGCCGGTAGCAGGCTGGACTACGACGATTTTTTTTATGTCGTTTGCGTTTTTTGGGCTATTTGGCATATTGACAATTATTATTAAGTATTTGCAGATTTTGGTTGATTTGGTATTTCGCAGGAAAAAGTACAGCTTTGAAAGTATTGAAAAATTGTAAAGCGCGCCGTAATTTTTGTTATGCAGTTGGCAGATAAAGAAATTATAAATTATTTTTATTTTATTGGATAAGGAAAAGGAGGATATTGTATGATTATTTTAGTGGGATATACAGGATTTGTGGGCAGTAATATTTATGTAAGGGCAAGAAACCGCATTGAGGGTGTGTACAATTCCAACAATGTTGAGAAGGCGTACGGATTAGAGCCGGATTTATTGATTTATGCAGGGCTGCGCGCAGAAAAATATTTGGCAAATAGTGCACCGGAAAAGGATTTAGATCTAATATTAAATGCGGAGCGCAATATCCGAAAAATTAATCCGAAAAAACTGGTGTTGATTTCGACAATTGATGTCTATAAAAATCCTGTAGGAGCAGATGAAAACAGCCCGACTGTAACCGACGAGAAGGGAAGTGTTGGCGATGGGGTACAGCCATATGGTTTAAACCGCTATTATCTTGAGGCGTGGGTGCGCAAAAATTACCCTGATGCGCTGATTATCCGCCTTCCAGCACTGTATGGATTAAATATTAAGAAGAATTTTATCTATGATTATATCAATGTAATTCCTTATATGCTGCGAAAGGAAAAAATGGCGGAGCTTTCTGTCAGCGCAATGGAATTGCAGGATTATTATGATTTGCAGGATAATGGCTATTATAAATGTAAGGATTTATCCAAAGAGGAGAAGGAAAAGCTGCGCCAGATGTTTACGAAGCTTGGTTTTACGGCACTTGATTTTACAGATAGTAGAAACGAATATCAGTTCTATCCATTAAGCCGTTTATGGGAGGATATCCAGACAGCGCTGGATGAAAATATTCCACTGCTGAATATGGCAACGCAACCCGTTTCCGCAGCAGAAGTTTATAAATATTTAACTGGCAAAACATTTCAGAATGAACTCGACGGTGAGCCTGCAAAGTACGACTTTAGAACCCGCTATGCAGAGAAATTCGGCGGCAAGGACGGTTATATTTGCAGCAAGGAAGCAGTATTGGAAGATATAAAGCGGTTTATTGAAAGCTATAAATAGAGCATATAATACTGAATACTAGTACACCATTTTCTTATCCTTGTGGTAATGAAGTTTAAATAAGATTTCGTGACCGTTACCAAGAGATTGTAGGAAAATAAGTGCTTATACTGCAAACC
>CBCOYO010000185.1:0-4631 GCA_965114465.1 uncultured Lachnospiraceae bacterium | reverse complement strand
CTGAGAGTGCTGCTTCACAAACGCAGGCGTAGCGGTGGCTACGTCGAGGCTTGGGAAGTAGCGCTATCAGGGAAATAGGCAAGTGAAACATAAGGTTATTTAGCGCAGGTTATACTAGTTCAACGTTGCATAAATAACGAAGTAATCGGTGCGTATTACTCGATTATTTCTGCAATACTGTACTAGCCGAATTGCAGCCCAAAATACGCTTACAAACAAAATATAAGCAAAAATGGAGGAATCACATGAAAAATTTAGTTATTCCAGACAATTATACATCAGCTTTAAATCTGCATGACACACAGATTGCGATTAAAACCGTAAAAGACTTTTTTCAAAATCAGATTGCACAGCATATGAACCTGACACGTGTATCCGCACCGCTTTTTGTCGACCCGCAGTCAGGCTTAAACGACAACTTAAACGGTGTAGAACGCCCTGTTTCTTTCGATATTCTCGAACAGAATGGCAGGCTTGCAGAAGTGGTGCAGTCCCTAGCGAAATGGAAACGCTATGCGCTGCAAAAATACGGTTTTACGCTTGGAGAGGGTATCTATACCGATATGAACGCCATCCGCCGCGACGAAGAAACCGATAATATTCACTCGATTTTCGTTGATCAATGGGATTGGGAAAAAATTATCAGCAAGGAATCCCGCAATCTTGAAACCCTGAAAAATATCGTCAATATTGTATACAAATGCCTGAAAAACACTGAAAAATATATGGCAATTCAATATGACTACATAGAAGAAATTCTTCCTGACAAAATATTCTTCGTAACGACGCAGGAACTAGCTGAAATATTTCCTGACTATACGCCCAAGGAGCGTGAATACTATATTGCTAAGGCAAAAGGTGCTGTCTTTATTATGAAAATCGGTGACAAAATGGAAAACGGAAAGCCGCACGACGGACGTGCACCAGACTATGACGATTGGGAATTAAACGGCGATATTGTTGTACATTATCCTGTGTTGGATATTGCACTGGAATTATCTTCTATGGGCATCCGCGTAGACAAAACTTCCCTACTCTCACAATTGGAGAAATCGGGCTGTACCGAACGCGCTGCGCTGCCCTATCAAAAAGCTGTAATTAATGAAGAACTTCCATATACCATTGGCGGCGGTATTGGACAGTCACGCATTTGTATGTTTTTCCTGCGCAAAGCACATATCGGCGAAGTACAGTCCTCTCTATGGCCAGAAGATATTTTAGATGAATGTAAACGCAAAGGCGTACAGTTATTATAAAACTTCGAACTTGTCGTTGTACAAAAAACAAATCTTGCTATTTACTAATTTGCTATTGATAAGTTACTTTTCACACCTACGCCAAAGTAGTGGGAATCATGCGCCAAAATGCTAAAAGCTTTCGCTTTTTTACTTTAGCATTTTGTGTGCAAAATCTGTTATAATTCACACCTCAGTAAGCAATAAGCTGATAAAAACTGGCATAAGTGTGAATTGTAACATTGATAGTTTCTAACGAAAAAGGGATTCCAGAAAATAACTGTATGTGTTGTACATAAATGTTATTTTCCGACAATCCCTTTTTATATTTACAAGTGATATTATCCTGCCTGCTGCTTCTGCAAAAGAGCAAAAAATTCCTCCTCTGGCATGGGTTTAGCATAATAATATCCCTGCACTTGGTCGCAGCCAATGCTTTGCAATTGTTCAATCTGTTCCTTTGTTTCAACACCCTCCGCCAAAAGCCCAAGTTCAAGCTTATTTGCCATTGATACAATCTGTTCCAATATTAGCCTGCCTTTGCTGGAAACCATCATATTTTCCATAAATTTCTTATCCAGCTTAATTACGTCAAATGGTGTTTCTAACAAAATATTTAAGGAAGAATAACCACTTCCAAAATCATCCATCAACAATGTAAAACCCTCTTCTTTTAACTGCAGCGCCTTCATGCTGACTTGCTGATTATCTGCGGACTCTGTTATTTCCAATTCCAGCAGTTCTTTAGATATATCGTTGTTTTTTATCATATCGGCGAGTACTTGAATACACTCATCATCCCGCAAATGTACTCTCGATACATTTACAGAAATCGGGCATGGCAGCAGTCCAGCATTCTCACACTTTTTAATAAAGCGGCATGCTTCCTCCCAAATATAATAATCCACTTTACGAATAAAACCATTTTCCTCTATAATCGGAATAAACTGATCGGGATAAATCATACCGCGTTCCGGATGACGCCAGCGCACCAAAGCCTCTGCTCCAATAATTTCATTTTTTGCGATACTATACTTTGGCTGCAAATACATCATAAATTGACGCTCGGTAATTGCCGCCTGCATATTTTCTTCAATAAACTTCCTATTATAAAGCGATTCTTTAAACTGCTCTTTATAGAACAAAATATTCGTTAAAATATTGTTTTTTGACGCCTTTCTAGCCATTGCTGCACGATCTTCCATCTGCCGCAATTCCATTTCCTTATCTTCCACCGTATAAACACCATACGACATCTGAAGCTTAACATCACGGTAATTGTTAATATTGGCATCCAGCTTGTGAATAAAATCCACAAGTTCTTCTTCCTTCTCGTACTCCGTCACTACCATAAACACATCACTGCGCAAATTAATAAAAAACTGATCTTCATTGCAGACTTTTCCTAATTCTTTGCGCACAAAATCAAGAATCTCATCACCGAACTTTTCACCGTACAAATCATTGATAATCTTAAATTTGCGGATGTCAAACTGGATAAACCCAACTTCTTTTGTCGAAGAAAATATCAGGTTATTCACCTGTCTGCGAAAACGCCGCAGTCTGCTGACTCCCTTTAAAACGCTCTGCAATTCATCATTTTGTGATAAATCCTCTAAATCAATACTGCTTTCCACGGTGTTTTTGAAGTGCTCCGCAAGCATATCCTCCAATATCTCAATGCTAATATTAATAATCTTGGGACATTTATGTAAAATTAAGCCCTCTTTGCGGATTGCCGCCATTCCCTCCGGTTTGGAAATATCCTGCCCTAATATATCACGACAATTCACTACACCATCCATTTTCTGTGTAAAACGCTGGATAAATTCCTCCGTTTTCTTATTGCCATATACCTCACGTTCCCTATCTTGAGGGTCGTAAAAGCCTAATGCCATTCCCAGTACCAGCAACGATGCAGTAATACATCCACAGATACCCCCCTGACGCATACCACCGCCGAAACAGGTACTGATTTTAAACGCTGTCTTTAAATCCACACCAAGCTCATCCGCAAATGCTCCAAATAATGCTTGTGAACAGTGATATTGCTGGTGCAAAAGCTGTTCTGCTTTTTCTTTATGTGTCATATTATACCCCATTTCTGCCTTGACACTGCAAACCGCCAATAATAATATAACCTTGTTTTAACTTGATTATATCACACAATTCTTGTTTATGTAAAGAAATTTGTTTCATACTAATCTCCTGCCGCTTTAGCAGAATTATAACAGATTTTGCACACAAAATGCTAAAGTAAAAAAGCGAAAGCTTTTAGCATTTTGGCGCATAATTCCCTCTACTTTGGCGTGGGTGAGAAAAGTAACAAGAAAACTCCTGCAAACAACGCTGTAAAGCGTTATCTGCAAGAGTTTGTAATGACAAAAATAGTCTACTCTTTATCCAAGCTGTGCTGCTACTTCTGCGGCGAAGTCATCCTGCTTTTTCTCAAGACCTTCACCGGTTTCAAAGCGGACAAATTTCTTAATTGTAATGTCTGTGCCAACTTCTTTGGAAACTGTATCAATATACTGCTTAACAGTCTGCTTTCCATCCTCTGCCTTTACATATACCTGCTCTAACAAGCATACTTCTTTGAGTTCTTTTGCAAGTCTGCCGTTTACAGCACCCTCAATCACCTTATCTGGCTTACCTGCCATCTTCGGATCATTCTTAATCTGCTCTATCAGAATTTCTTTCTCATGTGCTTTATATTCCTCAGACACTTCCTCTGTGGAAATATACTTAGGATATAATGCCGCAATCTGCATTGCAAGATTTACAAGTGCTTCCTTTACTGTTTCATTGACAACGGCTGTTTCTGCTTCTACAATAACGCCAATTCTGCCGCCGCCATGCGTATAGGATACTACACAGCCATTCTCTGCAACTACTTTCTCAAAACGTCTAATCGTTAGATTTTCCCCGATAACAGCAACTTTCTCAACTAATGCATCTTTTACTGTCTTAGAAGAATCTTCATTCCAGTTCTCAGCCAAAAATGCGTCAATATCTGTTGAGGATGTCGCAAGTGCCTGCTTTGCAACCGCTGCAACAAACTTCTGGAACTCCTCGTTCTTAGCAACAAAGTCTGTTTCTGAGTTTACTTCTACAACCGCTGCTGTTTTATCACCTTCAACTAAAACTTTGCAAAGACCTTCTGCTGCAATTCTGCCTGCTTTCTTTTCAGCTTTAGCCTGTCCATTTTTTCTTAAATATTCCACAGCTTCATCCATATTGCCGTTTGTTTCATTTAGTGCCTTCTTGCAGTCCATCATTCCGGCACCGGTCATTTCCCTTAATTCTTTTACCATTCCTGCTGTGATAGCCATTTCGATATCCTCCTCATTTATTATCTTCCGAACGCGGATTATATTTATTCTTCTACTACTGCCT
>CBCOYO010000184.1:0-4692 GCA_965114465.1 uncultured Lachnospiraceae bacterium | reverse complement strand
AATCGCTTCGCGACGGGCTGGATACCCCCAACCACTACATTTTATTACGGTCAGCGCAGTAAATGCGCAGCCCCACCTGAACTGTTACCAATTTTCCTATATGTACCCATATGTTGAAAAAACTGCCGCATTTTACGGAATTATTTCGTTCCTTCTATGCGACAGTCCTTTTCTTACAGCAGTTCTTGCCTTGTCTAAGAAACAGATACACAATCCCGAATCTAATTCCTAAACACTTTTATTTTGACATATTATTCAGAATCTCGCGAATACTTTCTACTTTCGCCTCATCATTTATCGTGCTGTTTATAATACTATCCGTCAGCTTTTGAATTGCCTCTGTCCTAGAACGAAACGCCGCTTCCTTTTGCATTTCAGTCAACAGCCCTATCACGCACCGATTGGTCTGCTCCCGCTGTTCAATGCTATTTAGAACCGCTTGGCATCCCGCTTCATCCAAATGTTCCAACTGCTGTATGCCGCTGGTCACATAGGAAGCTTCCTTTATAATCTGGTCAATCTTCTCCAAAATGCAGATATCCTGCTGTTCGCCTGCTTCCTGCTCTACGTTATCTGTTCTAATATCTGTTATATCCATGCAAATTTCCTCCTTTTTGCAAGGCGGCAGCAGCATCAGGATGATATTTTCTCCCACAAACCGCGCCCGTCCCTTTTTTACGAGTCCCCTTGCCCTTTTCGGGTAGGTGTTTCCATATACATTCTGCATTGCATCGACTACGGTAATATTTTTCGCCAAGGTTTTTCCCCTTCCCTATTCATTTTTCAATGAAGTGCTGATATTACACATCTCTCGTTTTTAATTATGGGTGTCTTCCCCGATTCAGATATAACAGAAACGCACTGTAAATACGATTAATTTATTATACCACAGCCGCCCACGGATTGTCTATATTAAATTATAAGCGAAAACCTATTCCATAATATCATATTTCACAACATCTATTGTAACAGTCCCATCTGCATAAAAAGAAATCCCATCTGCTGCCTGTTTGGTGTATACAATTGCACTCATTACTTGCTCTCCATCATTCACAAAAGTTTCTACACTGGAACGGTCAAGAATTATCCTTAATTTCAACACTCCGCCCTCACTGTTTACTTTACTGCGTCGCTGATGAATAATCGCCTTTCTCGAACCAGAAAATTTCCTATCTATCTTTAATATTGATTCTCTTGGACGAAAACTTAATGAAGTCTGATACTGCTCATTCTGCGCAAAACGGATTGCAAATTTTTGGTACAATTCCTTCTCGTCTGCTGGACGAATATTTAGTTCAATGTCTACCCGCCGCCCTTTAATTCCTTCTAACTGGATTGTATCCGAAAATGTAATATTATAATGCGCAACCTTTCCACACCGTAGCGCATCAAATTCTCTAATTGGCATCTGATAAAGTCTGCCGTTTTTTATGGAAAGTTCTCGCGGAAGACTCATTTGACCAAACCACAATACATTGGCAGTTCTATGCCCGCAAGTATCCCAATTCTGCATCCACCCTATCATAATCCGACGCCCGTCTGGTGTAAGTATTGTCTGAGGAGCATAAAAATCAATACCGTAATCAATTGACTGATTATGCCGTTCCGTAAATGTATCTGTTTGTTCATCAAAATTTCCAATTAAGCAAAGTGTTCCATTCCCATTATGGTACTCAAACTGATGCGGCAGCATCTCTTGGGGACTGACTAGCAACACCCATTCTCCGTCCAACGAAAAGAAATCCGGACATTCCCACATTTTTCCAAAACGATCATTATTGGCAGCAAGTACCTTTTTATAATGCCACTCCCAACCATCCTGACTGGTAAAAAGAAGCACCTGTCCACTTCCATCTGCTGGACGATTTCCCACTACACAACAATAAGTCCCATCTTCTTTCCGCCATATTTTAGGGTCACGGAAATCATAACGACTTGCACCTTCCGGAAGATCTTTTTCATCGAGCACAGGATTGTTATTATACTTTTCATAATCTATCCCATCTCCAACTGCAAGGCATTGTGTCTGCACTTCTCGGATTTCCCCATCACTTTGCCGCTCCTTGCACACTCCTGTATACATTAACAACTGTTTGCCATTAGGAAGCTCTATCGCACTGCCCGAAAAACATCCATCCTTATCATATCGTTCATCTGGAGCTAATGCTGCCGGAAGATACTCCCAATGCAAAAGATCATCACTAACTGCGTGCCCCCAATGCATAGGCCCCCAATTCGCGTCATAAGGATGATATTGATAAAACATATGATACTTTCCATTATAATACGAAAAACCATTTGGATCATTCATCCAGCCTGTGCGTGCCGACAAATGAAATGCTGGTCTGTCTTCCTTTCTAATTATTTTTTCAGAAGCCTCCTCATACTTGCGTGCTTCCCGTAATGTCTGACTTGTCATAGTGAACCTCCTGTTTTTTCACCTTTTTAAACCCCATACTGACTGCAACAATTTTCTGTTTTACGATTCTGGCTTAGTTTCCACGCCTGCATAGCGATTATATGCTGCTTGATATACATTCAAAAGTTTATCCATGCCGCATTTCTTTCGCAAAATTTCAATATAATTTTCCCACTCTGCATCTGTCGGCCCGCCATTTTTTAACCAAAGCCCCTCTTGTTCTCTCACAGTCATTTCAAAATCAGATTTATACCAGTCAATATCATCTAATTCTCTCCCCGTAAATACACAATCTACAGGATAAGCAGTTGTACTGTCAACATATGGCATCCAAAATTCGCTTAAATCTGTCAACCGTTCAATTGCACGATCTTCCATTTTAAATGTCGTCAAATAGTAGTCACTTAGAATCAGCTTTGGGCCATAAACTTCTTGCTCGCCTCGTAGTTCTCCGCTGCCCTTTCCATAGATCTCACGACTTTGTGCATCACTAATGCTTAACCACACATCATTTTCATCCTGCTCAGTAAAGAAAACACCAATCGGCCCATAATGAAGCTGCATCACAATTTCTGGATTGTACCACAAATCATAAAATTTCAACAAATTTGCCGGACTTTTACACGCCTTTGTAATGCATAGCTGCCCGCTGGTAATCGGACTTCCAGCACGTACCGTTACATTATGAGTTCCATCCGGCCCATCTAAAATAGGCAGAAATACATAATCTTTCGCATAGTCCCCCATTAGTTCCTCAATATACCACCATGTAGAAACCCCAACATAGCCTTGCGAACACTTTGCAATTAACTGTGTATCATCCTGACTAAACATCTCAACATCCATTAAGCCTTCCGCATACCAATTATGAAAATACGTGATCGCATCACGATATTGGTCTGTTACACAGATAAATTCAACGCTTCCATCATCACGCAATACCAAATCATTGCAGACATCATTGGGCCAATTTGTAAAACCGAATCCCGCATAAAATATATTCTGTCCCCAGCACCACTGATCAAATCCCGTGCTCATAGGAATTGTACTTCCCTGCGCATTCCCATAATATTTTGCGCTCATATCATTGTCCTTAAATGCCTTGAGCGCAGTATGCAGTTCTTCCAACGTTGTCGGCACTTCCAGCCCCAAATCGTCCAACCATGCTTTATTAATCATAGAAAACTGCGGAATCGTATAAATACTATAATCCTCATCTTTTCCGATACCCGCAGTACCCATACGTTCTCCTGACGGAAGCCCATAAATATATCCATCATCCATTGTAATCGCACTGCGGATATCCGGATTTTCTTCAAGGATTTTACTTAAATTTGGCATATATTCTTCTGTTAAATATGGTGTTAAATCAATGAAAGTTCCTTCATCTCCATAACGGGAAAGGTCATAATTGCTAAACCCGACACCCATAAACGCATCTGGGAGCTCCCCACCTGCAATGCGGATATTAACCTGCTCCGCCAAGGATTCGCTCATACAATTCCAATTAATATGAATCCCCGCCTCCTCCTGCAGTTGGTTTAAAACAGGCTTATCACTATAATTTGTACTAAGTGCACTCATGCCTCCCATTACAGAAAACTCTGTCTGGGAAGTATCTGTATTCGCTACACCGCGTACTTCATTCGTGGAATTGTATCCGCCGCACGCTGTCATCACTACCGCTGGCACAAACAGCAATATACAAGGCTCAATTTTTTTCCATATCCCTGACTTTTTCATTCTCCTGTTTCCTTTCTATTCTATTAAATTCCTTACATCTATTAAATTCCTTACATCTATTAAATTCCTCACATCTATTAAATTCCTCACATCTATTAAATTCCTTACATCTATTAAATTCCTTACATCTATTAAATTCCTTACATCTATTAAACTCCTCACAAAATTCCCTATAAGATTTCCTATAAAGCAAAATTACTATCCCTTAACAGCACCTGCCATAAATCCCTTTTCAAAATATTTCTGCACAAACGGATAAATTATCAACATGGGAAGCGCCGCCACAATTATTGATGAAAATTTAATCATCTCTGTCATTTTATTCAGTTCCGCAAATCCACCAGAAACCATGCTCGCCTGACTTGCACTTGCAGAACTTTTAATCAATATATTCCTAAGTACCAACGGAAGCGGTGCTTTCTCTGTTCCCGGCAGATAAATCATAGAAGTAAACCAATCATTCCAATACGCAACCATACTAAATACCACCATCACTGCCATAATAGAACGGCTCAATGGTACTACAATCT
>CBCOYO010000183.1:0-4772 GCA_965114465.1 uncultured Lachnospiraceae bacterium | reverse complement strand
AGCATTTTGGCGCATGATTCCCACTACTTTGGCGTGGGTGTGAAAAGTAACAACTGTTACATATATACTGACGACCGCTAAGATTTTGTATTGACATCCCTTTTAATCTGCGTTATAATCTAATTGCTTTTGCGCATAAAAGCGTTGATGCGTTAAAGCAATTGTTTTATAGATTAGGAGTTGTATACTCAAAAACGTTAAGATTTTCCAATTTCTACACAACCCATCTTGCATAAATGGACAATATGTGTTGTGTAGAAAGGAAAATCTAATCCTTTTTGAGTATAAGTTATTTACAATTCCTTACACTACAGTGAGGGGACATATATATGTTAGTAAAAATTATTTTATTGTTGTTATTTTTTGGCTGCATGATTGGGGTAGGGCTTTATGCCCGAAAAAGTACCTCCAGCACCAATGATTTCGTACTGGGCGGGCGCAATGTAGGGCCTTGGCTCTCTGCTTTTGCGTACGGCACTTCTTACTTCTCCGCAGTCGTGTTTGTGGGATATGCAGGGCAATTTGGCTGGAAATACGGACTTGCCTCTACTTGGATTGGGCTTGGAAATGCAGTTCTTGGCTCGCTGCTTGCATGGGTCGCAATGGGACGCAGAACAAGAGTTATGACACATCATTTGGAAGTGGCAACCATGCCAGACTTTTTCGGCAAACGATATGACAGCAATGTCATTAAAATAACCGCTTCTATTATTGCTTTTGTATTTCTAATTCCTTATACGGCGTCCGTTTATAATGGATTATCACGGCTGTTTGGTATGGCATTCGATATCCCATACACAGTATGTGTTGTCACTATGGCAGTGCTAACTGGTATTTATGTTATTCTTGGCGGCTATATGGCAACAGCAATCAATGACTTTATCCAAGGAATTATTATGCTGGTTGGCATTGTTGCAGTTATTGGTGCTGTACTCTCTGGTCAGGGTGGATTCCTTGAAGCAGTGCGCAAACTTTCCGAAATTCCTTCTGACGTACCTGTTACATTAGGCCAGCAAGGCGCTTTTGCTTCCTTTTTTGGCACAGACCCTTTGAATCTACTGGGCGTTATTATTTTAACCTCGCTGGGAACATGGGGACTGCCGCAAATGGTACATAAATTTTATGCAATTAAAAGCGAGCGTGCCATTAAAACAGGCACGATTGTTTCCACATTTTTTGCAGTCATTGTATCCGGTGGATGCTATTTCCTTGGTGGTTTTGGACGACTGTTTGACTCAGAGGCACTATACAAAGCAGATGGTACTGTGCTTTATGATGCAGTAGTTCCTACGATGCTTGCAACACTGCCCGATATTTTAATTGGTATTGTTATTGTTTTGGTACTTTCCGCTTCCATGTCAACGCTTTCGTCACTAGTACTGACATCTGCCTCTACGCTAACGCTGGATTTTCTCAAAGGAAATATAGTGAAAGATATGGATGACAAAAAACAGCTTATTTATATCCGCGTTTTAATTGTATTTTTTATTGTGCTGTCTGTCGTGCTTGCGCTCAATCCGCCGACATTTATCGCACAGCTTATGGGTATTTCATGGGGCGCGCTGGCAGGCGCTTTCCTTGCACCGTTTTTATATGGGTTGTACTGGAAAGGTGTTACAAAGGCAGGCGTATGGGCTAGTTTTATCTGTGGCGTTGGCATTACCGTATCAAATATGTTTTTAAAATTTATTGCATCTCCGATTAATGCAGGTGCAGTTGCAATGATTGCAGGACTTATTGTAACTCCACTAGTAAGTCTAGTAACGCCAAAACTAGAAAACCAATTTCTTGGAAAAATCTTTACGTGCTACGACAATACAGTCAATGTATCGAAGAAAGAATATTTGAAAGAGGATTAAATGTAACAGTTTAGCCTAGGGGATGTCGCATTAAACCAAATGTATACAAGATAGTCTAACACCTTGCTTCACTTTATACTATATATTGTATAATCAAAGCTTATTGCGACACCCCCTTGAAAAATCGTAGTGATTGAGATGCATCCTTAACCTCCATTGCTCCGTACATATTCGTTTTTCGTGAATCATTGCAAAATAGCCAATTAAAACAGTCCATACATAGGCACAGGTTTTTGGAATCATAAGCATACCAATCATTGGACTTTCTTTCTGCTATACTGTATGACTATTTTATTAATAGATAACCCTGCGAATCATACCTAATATTCCACTGCAATCATAGTTGCGCTGTAACAAGGAAGAAATGATAAGGGAAAATATAATTCCTACAAATTTCTCCGAAGTAAAGACTTCGTCAAAAGCATCCAAACGGATATTTTTATCACGCATAAGAATTTTATAAAGCCCTTTTTGCATATGTTCCCATGATTGTGCCATAAGTTGTTGTCCGCTTAATTTTTCTTTTCCCATAAAGTTCATCGAATGCAATGTGAAAAATCCGGGATATTTTTCATCACCTTTTTTCATACTGTCAAAGACCTGCGCAACACAGTCTAAAAAGCTGTCAAAATCCTGCTGATTATCAGGATAGTGAAATATATCACACCATACACTTTCCACAGTTGCCACAATTAAATCAGATTTAGAATTAAAGTAATTATAGATAGAGCCAACCGAAACATGACACGCCGCCGCAACCGTTCTAATATTAATAGCCTCCCACCCCTGCGTTATAATCAGTTCCCGACAAACATTCAAAATCGCCTCTTTGGAAGTAACCACCGTATTCAATAAAATCAACTCCTATTCTCAATGTTACTGTGATCTTTGGAAGCGACACGTATTGCTCTCACAAAGTTACCACCAAACAACAATCCCGCCAGCAAAAGCGAAGCACCTAGACCCGTATAGAAAACCGCAATAAACCGTTCCGGCGCAAGTCCACTTGTCCGTAAGAGGATGCCGCCCGTCATCATAACTGCCATAATAGCAAATGATTTTCCATCAAAGAACTTGAGAAAAAAATGCCGTTCATCCGGATAGGCACAAATTCTGGCCGTATGCTTTTTAACCAGTTTTCCAAAAATAAATTTCTGAAATACACCAAAAACCAGCACAGACAACAGGTAATTTAACACTGTATAATAGGCGGAATAGGCCATCAGCCCAATGCGAAGGATGTTAAAGCCTGCCGCACTCCACACCAGACAAGCTAAAAGCAACAAAGTATTCCGTTTTACTTTCATAATTCACCTCCTTTAGTGAATACCATTCAAACTATATTTCTTACTCACCCCAATATGAACAATGTTCATTATATCCTTAATTCATTTCTTTGTCAATAGAACGTTTCATATTTTAGTGCCTCTCTTGTAACAGTTATTACAATTCACACCAACGCCAGATTTTGCACCAATTTACGAACATTCGGTGTGAATTGCAACAGTTGATGCACACAAAATGCTAAAGTGCAAGCATTTTGGCGCATAATTCCCACTACTTTGGCGTGGATGTGAAACGTAACTAGCAGTTCAGCCGGCAAGACAACTCGATAAAATCAGTCTTAATTTTGGAAAATATATTGAAATAGACACAGATTTCTTTCAACATATTTTTCTCATTCAGTCATTTTTTTCCCTGCCAAAAAATATGATGTAACTAAGACTAATAACAGGCACAAAATACAGCACTATGAAAAATAACTTTATAAAAAATAAGATTACAAAAACTAAACTTATACAAACAGCGCTTCTGCTGCTCCTTCTTGCCGCTGCCTTTCTGTTGGGCAGGGGAATTGCATATGTAAAATACGAAAAATTTGACAACCTCGCAACTCCTGTAAGCGGCAGCGCATCCTCGGAAAATTGGGGACTCGGCTTCGGGCAGGAAGGAACTCAGCCAACCGGAAATGCCACTGTAGAAGAATTAAAGAAATACAATACATCCTATGTGGGAAGCAATACCGAAAAAGTGATTTATTTAACATTTGACGCCGGATACGAAAATGGAAATACAGAACCGATTTTAGACGCACTGAAAAAACACAATGTAACCGCAACCTTTTTTGTGGTGGGGCACTATCTGGAATCAGCGCCAGAACTGGTGAAACGTATGGTTACAGATGGGCATTTTGTTGGAAATCATACCTATCATCATCTGGATATGTCGTCGATATCTTCCAAAGAATCATTTGAAAAAGAAATGAAGGATGTCGAAAACAAATTTCAGGAAATAACAGGCACGCAATTGGCGCGTTTCTACCGCCCGCCACAGGGAAAATACAATCAAAAAAATCTTGAAATGGCAAAAGAAATGGGCTACCACACGTTTTTTTGGAGTCTTGCATACGTAGACTGGTATCAGGATAAACAACCCAGCAAAGAGGAAGCCTTTAAAAAACTTCTCGGTCGCATTCATCCGGGCGCAATTGTCCTATTGCACAGCACCTCCAAGACAAACGGCGAGATTTTAGACGAACTTTTAACAAAGTGGGAAGAAATGGGATATACGTTCCGCACACTTGAAGATTTTACAACCAAGTAGGGATGAAGCATCTTTCGGAGTTGTCGCAATAAGCTTTGATAATACCAGATATGGTATAAATCTTAGCACAGTGTTAGACTATCTTGTATCCGTTTGTCTTAATGCGACAGCCCCTATTTCCTCTGCACGGATCTGCGCATAATAAAAGCACATCAAGCCATACAAAATCGCTTTGTAATGGCTTGATGCGTCTTATCGTTTTTCAGCACTACCACTACGCAGTCTTATAAACTTTTCAGTGTAATGCAAACTTGTAACAGTTCAGATAACCCATTGAACTGTTACGTATCCAGCCATTAGAAATCGCTT
>CBCOYO010000182.1:0-4829 GCA_965114465.1 uncultured Lachnospiraceae bacterium | reverse complement strand
CGTCACACAGGAGGGGTATGTAAAGAACTACTTATTGAGCATTATATGCAGTTATGCTGATTCCAGTGATGGATCGGACGCCTATGATTTCCTTAATACATATGCTGTCAGCAGTACGTTCAACAGACTATTACGCATACTGGGAAATAGCAGCAGGCTGGATTTTAGCGTTCTGCAATGGCTGATTGCGTTGTATGTAATATTTATAGGTCCTGGGTTGTATTTAATTCTGCGGTTTATTAAGAAACGGGACTGGTATTGGATAATGGTGCCGGTAACAACACTGATAACCGTTTTTCTAGTATATTGGGCAGGCAGAGGGTTTGAAGTAGTTAATACCAATGTTTATAGTGTGACCGTAGAGAACCTTGCAGATACCCAAAGTGCTATAACGTATCTACATTGTTTAGACGCAGGACATAAGGAGTGGGAGCTGCGTTTAGCAAAGGAGTATGATTATGTAGGCTCTGTAATAAAAAAAGATTATACAACTGCAGAGGGTAACTATTTTTATCATGTTCAAAAGAAAGGGGATAGATTATATTTCGGTATTAATCCAACAATCGGTTTTGAGGACGCTTATTTACAGGCTGGAGCTGCCAAGGAAGCAGAAAGTGGCAGCTTAATTATCAATAATGATGAAACGATATCTAATTTTACAGAGCATACGTTTCCTTATTTTGCTATAGTAGATCCCGATGGTGACAAATTGAAGATATATGAGAATCTATCGGCAGGAGAAACCATTGCACTTTCTAAATTAAAAGAAGATTATAGCGGCAATTTGATAGGAAGGCGTGGGGATATTATGAGTGATTATTTATATAATTATTTGGACGATAAACTTCGCTGGCAAAATGCAGAAAATGGAAATATGATTACAGCTTTGGGCTTGGGGATTACATCGGTATATGCACAGGGAAATTTGAAAAAAGATACAGTGGTTATTGGTGTAACACCAGATTGGGACAAAGTGGTAGATGACAAATGCAATGAAGTTTCTTATCGCTGCCTATATGCGGTTATGGGGGATAATTATGCTATACATTGATAATTTAACGAAACAATATGGTAGTTTTACAGCAGTGAAAAATTTAACATTGCACATACCAGAGGGGGATTTATTCGGGTTTGTTGGGCCTAACGGCGCGGGAAAAACAACGACAATTCGTATTGTCTGTGGACTTCTGAAAGCAAGCAGCGGATCGGTTAGAATCGGTGAATCACAAGCACCTATCGGGAGCAAAGAAATGAAACGTCAGATTGGCTATGTGCCGGACTTTTTCGGAGTGTATGATAATTTGAAAGTGCGGGAGTATATGGATTTATATGGTTCTATGTATGGAATGCGTTCAAGGGATATTGAGAAGATATCAGATGATTTGTTGGAATTGGTCAATCTTTCGGATAAAAAGGAATTTTATGTCGATACGCTTTCACGTGGTATGAAACAGCGTCTTTGTGTGGCGCGTGCGTTGCTGCACAATCCGAAACTGTTAATATTGGACGAGCCAAGTTCCGGACTTGACCCAAGGGCACGTATTGAGATGAAAGAACTATTGAAAAACTTGCATACAATGGGAAAAACCATTGTGATTAGTTCGCATATTCTTTCAGAATTATCGGAAATGTGCACCAGCATTGGGATTATGAATCACGGGGAGTTGGCGGCGTCGGGGCGCATTGAGGATATTATGACGCAGATTGCGGGCGGGCGGCGCATCCATATTCAAGTGGCTTCCAATATGGAAACCGCAGTGCGCGTTGCCAAGGAACAGGCAGGCGTTACGGTAGAGTCCGTCAGAGAAAATGAAATGATTATTATTAATAACGGAACAGACGAGCAAATCAGTATGTTTATTGGTCAGCTTATTCAAAATCAGGTAGTTTTAACAGGCTTTTTCCGTGAGGAGGGGAGTTTGGAATCGTTGTTTATGCAGTTGACGGGAGAGGAAGAAGTTTGAATAAGGAGCGTTTTCAAACGATTTATTGGAAGTCTGCCAAAGCGAGGAGGTATCGGAATGAATTTACGAATCAATCCCATTATTAAGAAGGATCTGCAGGTAACAGTGCGTAATATGCGTTTTAGCTGGGCGCTGTTTGCTTATGAAGGGGTATTGGCACTGGCGTTTTTAATGGCGCTTGCGGTGATAAAAGAAGAAAACAGTGGTATTTACGGCAGCGCCAATTTCTATAGTGAGTTAATTTATTTATTTCCAATTATTGGAATTGTGCAGGTCTGTATTGTGACATTGATTGTGCCGATTATAACAGCATCTGCCATTTCAGGTGAAAAGGAACGGCAGACATTCGATATTATGCTGACGACTTGTATGTCGCCGTTTACGATTGTAGTTGGGAAAGTGTTTTCGGCAGTGTTGCGGATTTTGTTTTTTGTGGCTGCTGGAATGCCGGTTATGGCGCTATCCTTTGTTGTAGGCGGGCTGAATTGGAGCAATCTGTTTTATTTTGTGCTCACGATTATTCTTTTGTCGATGCTTTCGGGGAGCATTGGTATTTTTTGCTCCTCGTTCTGCCGCAGGTCAATTGCAGCAGTGATTTTTTCCTATGCTTGGTATTTTGTAATCTACATCATGACGTTTGTTCCTTCAATAATGCGGATGCTGTGGTGGGAGGAAACGTCTATGGGCGAAACAATGCTGTTTTGGCTGTTTAATCCAATTATCTTTTTTGAAGAATTTTTTATGCAGATGATGACAGGAGAATCTTTGTTCGGCACACAAGGCTCAAGATTTACTAGAAATGAAGTGGGGGATTATACGTATTATTTGTCGCAGGGAAAAGAGTGGCTGTTTCTGTCGGCGGCGTGTATATTGCTGATGTCGCTTCTGTTTATGTATGCCGCAGCGTGGAAAGTCAACCCTATGCATTCTTTTAATATAAAATTATGCAAGAAAAAGCATTGATTCGTTGGAAAAAATGTTAAAATAAACATAAATATTGACGAATCCGCCTCCCATTGATACGATAGAGAGCATATTATTCCTGTGGAGTGCAAAGCAGGAGAGCATGTGAAGGCGAAAAGTTTAATGGTATACCGTGAAAAGTATCATCCGCAGTATGCAATTCGGATATCGGGAAGAAATTTCGGTATGGCAGAAGGGATTCGGGCAGTTCCACTGTATGCGGTTTATTGCATTGGGGATATGGAGGAATAAGGAATTAAATGGAACAAAAGGAATTTCTAAAAACAATTCAAGCCTATCGCCGCAGGCTGCATCTAGCAGCATTTATAAAATACTCTGTTTTTGTGTTAAGTGTTGCGGTGGCTGTGGGGATTTTAATGCAGGCGGCGGCTTTGCTGATACCCTTGTACTATGTAAATCTCTATACGCTGTTTACGTTACTTAGTGGTGAGGCTGCGGCAGTAATAGTATGGATTCTAAGGCGGATATCCTTAAAGCAGGCAGCGCTTACAATGGATAGTTTCGGTTTTGCGGAACGGATTGTAACTGCCTATGAAAATCTGCCGCAGAAAGGCATTTTGGTTGAAATGCAGCGGAAGGATGCAATGCAGCAGCTTAGAGCGCACAAGGATAGGATTCGGATTGCGCTTTTGCCCTCTTGGAAAAAGCTTGTGCTGCTGCTGGGATTAAGCGCAGCAATGATAGGGCTTGTATTGACACCTTCTGCCCAAAAAGAAAATGCCAAGGAACAGCATCAATTAAAAGCGGAAGCAAAAGAGAAAGTGCAAGAGATTACAGAAGCTGTGGACAGCTTAGTAGAGTTAGGGAAGAAAGCAGAAGAAATTACGCCGGAGCAGCAGGCGGCATTGCAGCAGATGATCGAAAGCCTGCAGTCTTCTCTTGTAGAGTACCAGCAGGCACAGTCAACAGAGATGATGAAAGCGGCGGAAAGCAAGCTGAATTATAAATATGAAACTATCAGCAGTGACCTGTACAATATGGCGCAGAATTTGCCAAGCAATGCATCACAAATGCTGACAGAGGAAGCACTGCAATATATGGAGTCTATGCAGCAAGCGGCGCAGCAGATACAAGAATTAAACGGCAGCGAATTAGCCCAAGGAATCCCGTTTTCAAATGGTTTTAACGGAGAAATTAACCAAGGTGATACGGCGCAAGGCAATAGCGGCGGACAAAACAGTGGCAATGATGCAGCAGGTTCAGGTGGGCAAAACAGTGGTAATGGTCAAAGCCAAAATGAAGGAATGGGTCAAGGCGGAGGAACGAGCCAAGGCGATGGAACGAGCCAAGGTGATGGAACGAGCCACGGCGGAGGAACAAATCAAGGTGATGGAACGAGTCAAAACGGAGGAACGGGTCAAGGCAGCGACTCGGGCGACAATGGATACAACGATCAGGGGCAGGATAATGGAGAACGTTCGGGTGGCGGCAGAGGAACAGGGAGCACCAATGCAGAACATGATTATGTTAGTGTTCCCAATCGGATCGCAGAGGGCAGCAATCTTGCCGGAAACGCCTTAAACCATGAGGATTCTACGTATTTCCGCGCACAGAGCGGGATAAGCTGGGAGGGAGAGCATATTTCTCACGAAGCAGTAATCGGCAGTTATAAGGAGAACGCTTACGAAGGGATTGCCGCTGGAAAATATCCAAGCGGAATGGAGGAAATTATTAAGGAGTATTTTGCAAGCTTCTGATTTGCCGTGTGCGGCTGTCGCAACGGGGGCTGTTGCAATAAGCTTTGACGATACAAGATATATTATAAATATTGGTATGGTATTAGATTATCTTGTCTACATTTACCTTCATGTGACAGCCCCAGTATAGTTACAATTCACACCAACGCCAGATTTTGCAACAATTTACGAACATTTGGTGTGA
>CBCOYO010000181.1:0-4910 GCA_965114465.1 uncultured Lachnospiraceae bacterium | reverse complement strand
TTTGGAATCTATATGTGAGGAACTTTATGCAGAAATATTTGAGGCAGACAGCTAGTACAGCGTTTTCTTAATCTCCATATACTTAGTGCTTGATATTTTCGTCAGCGTAAGGCGGAGGAAGGAGGCAATGCGGTGGCATTGTTGACTGACGACAATGCGGCGATGGCGTAAATAGCGAGTGCTAAGTGTATGAGGGATTAGGAAATGCTGTACATAAGTTACGGAGGTGTGAATGATAACAGATTCTGTGCACAAAATGCGAAAGTAAAAAAGCGAAAGCTTTTAGCATTATAGCGCATAATTTCCATTACTTTGGCGTGGGTATAAAAAGTAACTCCAATATTACGCTCCAATATGTGATAGAACAATTTTTCTTGCTTTTTGCGATGCATTCTAGTATATTTATTTATAACGAAAATATTTTTAGCGGCTCGTGTATTACAGAAAGGACGACAGAATTCTGCACATAGCCGTACAAAGGGAAACTGCCGCTTTGCGGTGTGCGGCTGGCGCAACTGAATGGCAAATTTTTGGACGTTCAGTATAAAAATAGGGAGGTTTTAGGCAATGGATGAGATAACAAGGGTTGCGGTGGACGCAATGGGAGGTGATAATGCTCCCGAGGAAATTGTAAAGGGGGCAGTGGAGGCAGTTAACGAAAATCATAAAATTAAGGTATACCTTGTAGGGAAGCAGGCAGCGGTTCAGGAAGAATTAACCAAGTACACATATGATAAAGGGCAGATTGAGGTGCTCCATGCAGATGAAATTATTGAAACGGCAGAGCCTCCTGTATTGGCAATCCGTAAGAAAAAGGAGTCGTCAATTGTTAAGGCGCTGCATCTGGTAAAAGAGGGCACTTGTGACGCTTTTGTATCGGCAGGCAGTTCCGGCGCTGTGCTGGTTGGCGGACAGCTTATTGTGGGAAGAATCAAAGGGATTGAGCGACCACCACTAGCACCTTTGATTCCTACAGAAACAGGTTGTTCTCTTTTAATTGATTGTGGAGCAAATGTAGACGCAAGACCTTCGCATCTGGTGCAGTTTGCAAAAATGGGATCTGTATATATGGAGAGTGTTATGGGAGTGGACAAGCCAAAGGTAGCGATTGTCAATATCGGTGCAGAGGAAGAAAAGGGGAATGCTTTGGTAAAGGAAACATTTCCTTTATTAAAGAATTGTCCTGAAATTAATTTTATTGGAAGTATTGAAGCACGCGATATTCCGACTGGATATGCAGATGTTATTGTCTGTGAAGCGTTTGCGGGAAATATTATTTTAAAGCTTTACGAAGGTGTTGGTGCTATACTGATTAAAAAGGTGAAAGCTGGCATGATGACGTCGCTGCGCAGCAAAATTGGGGCATTGCTTGTAAAACCAGCATTAAAAAGTACATTAAAAGGTTTTAGCTTGGAAGAATATGGCGGCGCGCCTCTTTTAGGGCTGAATGGTCTGGTAGTAAAAACACATGGAAGTTCAAAGTCCATAGAAATTAAAAATTCCATTTTGCAATGTGTGACATTTAAAGAACAGCGAATAAACGAGAAAATCAAGGAAAAAGTGATTTTGAAGGATAAGTAAGGAAGGATCTGATTGTAATGGAATTTGATGCTTTGCGAAAGGCGGCGGCGACAATTTTGGGAATGGATCCGGATGAAATTGAAATGGATATGACTTTTCTTACCGATTTAGGAGCGGACTCTATAGATGTTTATCAAATTATAGAGGGTGTGGAGGAAGAATTGGGGATTCATATTCCAACAGAGGGCTTGGAAAAAATAACAACAGTTCGGGAAGCTGTTGCACTTATAAAAAGTATAATGCAGAGAGCCGCTCAAGGCTCTAATTAACAAAAAAGCCCTCAGATAAGGGGCTTTTTGTATGGCGATGGTGCAGGAAAGCCAGTATATATCAATAAGATGGGAGCAGAATTATGCGAAATATAAAGGAAGTATTAAAAGAACTACAGGAAAAAATTGGATATTTTTATCAGGATGAAGATCTTTTAAAACAGGCTTTGACGCACAGCTCTTTTGCGAATGAGCAGAAAATTAATAAATTAAGGGATTATGAACGTTTGGAGTTTTTAGGGGATGCTGTATTGGAATTGGTTACAAGTGAATTTTTGTATATGCAGGACGAGAATTTACTTGAGGGAGAGTTGACTAGAATGCGGGCGTCAATGGTATGCGAGCCGGCACTTGCATATTGCGCAAGGGATATTGGCCTTGGAAATTATGTTATGCTGGGTAAGGGTGAAGAGGCAACAGGCGGCAGAAAGCGGGATTCTATTACATCAGACGTGTTGGAGGCGGTAATTGGTTCTATATATCTTGATGGCGGGCTGGAAAGTGCAAAGAAATTTATTTACCAATTTGTAATGTCGGATTTGGAACATAAAATACTGTTTTTAGACAGTAAGACACTGCTTCAGGAAGAAGTGCAGAAACAGAACAACGCACAACTGCATTATGAACTGGTTGGGGAGCATGGGCCGGATCACAATAAGGAATTTTTTGTCAATGTTTATCTTAACAATACGCTAATTGGATCGGGATCCGGCAAGACCAAGAAGGCCGCAGAGCAGCAGGCGGCATATAAAGCTTTGATTAAGCAAAAAGGCATGGATATGTCATAACGGGGGACAGAATGTATTTAAAGAGTATTGAAGTACAGGGGTTTAAATCATTTGCAAATAAAATAAATTTCCAATTTCATCAAGGCATTACGGGGATTGTCGGCCCGAATGGTTCTGGAAAAAGCAATGTGGCGGATGCGGTGCGATGGGTGCTTGGTGAACAGCGTATTAAGCAGCTACGTGGCGAGTCCATGCAGGATGTTATATTTTCGGGAACGGAGCTGCGCAAGCCGTTAGGATATGCTTATGTGGCGATTACATTTGACAATGCAGACCACCAGCTTGCGATTGAATATGAGGAGGTAACGGTTGCAAGACGCCTGTATCGTTCTGGTGAGAGCGAATATTCTATTAACAGTACGCCCTGTCGGTTAAAGGACGTGAATGAGTTGTTTTATGATACTGGTATCGGCAAGGAAGGTTATTCCATTATTGGACAGGGACAGATTGAGAAGATTCTAAGCGGGAAGCCAGAAGAAAAAAGAGAACTTTTTGACGAGGCGGCAGGGATTGTAAAGTTTAAGAAGCGTAAGGCAACAGCACAGAAGAAGCTTGAGGATGAGAAAAACAATCTTGTGCGTGTCAGTGATATTTTAAGTGAATTGGAGAAACAGGTTGAGCCGTTGGAGAAGCAGTCGGAAAAGGCGAAAGTTTATCTAAAGAAAAAGGAAGAGTTAAAGGAATTGGATGTAAATATGTTCCTTTTAGAGAATCAGCGTATTTCTGGACAGCTTGCGGAAGCGGAGAAAAATTATACAATTGCACAGGAGGATTATCAGCGGACAAGCAGTCAGTACGATAAAGTTCGTGTAGAGTATGACAATATTCAAACGCGGATCGAGGCATTGGAGCAGGAGATAGAGCAGACAAGGGAATCGCTTACCAATGCCAGTGTAACGCGCGGAAAGCTTGAGGGTGAGTTAAATGTCCTGCGAGAGCAAATTAAAAGCGCACAGGGCAATGAACAGCATTTTCGAGAGCGTATTGCTGCGATTGAAGCACAGATTGCGCAGAAAGAAACGGAACGTGCGAAAATCTTTGCGTCGAAGGCTGTTTTTGACGAGAAAGTGCAGGCATTGGGGGAGGAGCGAGATAAGGCAAAAGGTTTTCTCTTAGAAGTGCAGGCACATATTGAGGCGTTAAACAATCGTATCGAGGAGGGAAAGAACCGCATTATTCAAACTTTGAATGACCGTGCGACGATTAAATCAAAATTAAGCAGTTTTGATACCATGATGGAGCAGCTTCGCATTCGGAAAGCAGAGTTAAATTCAAGGCTGCTGCGTATTCAGAGTGACGAGCAGGAACGCAACGCTGAGATTTTGGCGCTTCAAGAGGAATTTCAGCGTATCAGCGAGCAGATTACACAGGCGGACAGCCGGCTTGCGCATTGGAATGAAGTAAATGGTACATTTCGGGGACGCTTGCGGAAAAAGGACGAAGAAATCAAAGAATTGCAGGCTGCCTATCAGCGTGATAAGTCGAAGCTGGATACCATTTCTAACTTGACAGAGCGGTATGAAGGATATGGAAACAGTATTCAGAAAGTAATGGAACAGAAAGCGCAGAATAGCGGAATTATCGGCGTTGTTGCGGATATTATTAAGGTCGATAAGGAGTATGAAACTGCGATTGAAACGGCACTTGGCGGCAGTATTCAAAATATTGTGACAGATGACGAGGAAACAGCGAAAAAAATGATTGCGTTTCTAAAGAAAAATCGGTTTGGACGTGCGACATTTTTACCCCTTACCAGTATTACGAAGCCGCCAGAATTTCGGATGCAGGAGGTTTTGCGGGAACAGGGAGTGATTGGGATTGCAGATACCTTGGTAAAAACTGATCCAAAGTATGTAAATGTGGCAAAGACAATGCTTGGAAGGATTGTAGTGGTTGACCATATCGATCATGCAACGGGGATTGCACGGAAGTATCATTATTCTGTGCGTATGGTAACGTTGGAAGGGGAATTGCTAGTACCGGGCGGTGCGATTAGCGGCGGCGCATTTAAAAACAATTCCAATCTTCTTGGAAGACGCCGCGAAATTGCGGAGCTAGAGGAACAGCTAAAAGTGCGCAAGGCGAAAGTGGCGGAAGCAGAAGCTGGTATTGAAGCTATTAAAGCGGAGCGGAATAATGTGCGTAAATCCATAGAGGAAGAAAAGGCAGCATTACAGGAACTTTTTATTCAGCAGAATACGGCGCGCTTTAATGTTGTGGCGGCAGAGGAACGCAAAAATGAAGCGGAACAAGGATTTGACGCGTTAAAGGC
>CBCOYO010000180.1:0-4980 GCA_965114465.1 uncultured Lachnospiraceae bacterium | reverse complement strand
AGATATTATAATACTGTACTGTATTTTATACCATATCTTGTATAATCAAAGCTTATTGCGACAGCCCCTTCTTTCACTCTTATACTTAAAGATAGATTACATAAATTCCATATCTTTATCTACATTCACGGAACAATGCAATGTTGTCACTATATCACACTCAACCACACTACCGCCGCCGATATCATGATCTGAATAATCGCAAATTTAAACACCGTCTGCGCATTTGACCATTTGCGGTTTTTGCGCACATGGTCGTGGAGCGGTGTGCGCACTTTGGTCAATATTTTAATCTTTAAAAAGCGCAGCAATGCTACCTTTACCAGCCCGATTCCGCCATCCACCATTAGCACAAACGCCACTAACACATACAGGAACGGACTTCCTGTTTTCATAATTGCGATTGCGATAAACAGTCCGATTGCACGCGATCCAGCATCCCCCATCATAAGGCAGCTTGGTGTCGCATTATACCAAAGATACCCTAAAATACAAGCGATAAACAGCAATATTAAATATGAAAACTCCGGCGCTGCTTCCCTTGTCTGCATAATAAAGTAAATGGTTGAGAGTGTAATGGTTGAGAGTGTGCCAGACAATCCGTCCACGCCGTCTGCGCAGTTTGTGACATTAATAGAGCCCCATACTAATATTACAGCAAGAATCCCATAGACCAACGGTGGTAATTCATAGGTCTGCCCTGTTAGTGAAATTAACACTTCACTGCCGTTAAAGTTCACCATTGTCAGTGCTGTCATAACTGCGATTACAAGATCGAGCAGCCCTTTGCGCAGTCTCCCCCATGAAACTTTTGCACAGTCATCTAAGAAACCTGTCATCATTGCCGCACCTGTGAGTATCAGGTAAATAATTGTTTCACGTTCCAAATTACCGAACAACAGTGTGGCTATTACAAAGACCAAAATAAAAATAAATCCAGCACCGCGCGGTTTTCCAGCGGACAAAATCCCATCATGTGCATATGCCCGTCCGTGATCTTTTGGCAGCTTATTCATGGAAGATCCAAGCAAAACACACGTACCAAAATATGCAAAGGCAACTCCCAAAAACCCCAAAATGCTATAATCCGAAACACTTAGAAAATTGTTTATCATTCTCTATTCTCCCCTTTTCTATCACGATTCCGAATATGCCGCTTACAGTGGCACACTTCTAATTTCCGGCAAACTGGCTCTGATACAGATTTGCATAAAATCCGTTTTTCTTTTGCAGCAACGTTGTATGATTTCCCTGCTCAATAATATTTCCGTCTTTCATTACAAGAATAATATCTGCTTCTCGAATTGTTGAAAGACGATGTGCTACGATAAAACTGGTTCTCCCCTTCATCATCGTTTGAAACGCCTGTGAAATCTTTATCTCTGTACGTGTATCAATCGAAGAAGTCGCCTCGTCCAAAATCAACATTGGAGGAAGACACAGCATAACTCTCGTAATACACAAAAGCTGTTTTTGCCCTTGGGAAAGACTTCCGCCATCCTCATTTATCACCGTTTCATACCCTTGTGGCAGACGCTTAATAAAACTATGTGCGTGTGCTGCCTTTGCCGCTGCAATCACTTCCTCATCTGTTGCATTCGGCTTGCCCATTACGATATTATCGCGGATTGTTCCCGCATGAAGCCATGTTTCCTGCAAAACCATACCAAAACTGTCCCGCAGGCTTTTTCTTGTCATATCTCTAATATCTACGCCATCAATGCGGATACTTCCAGCGTTGACATCATAGAATCGCATCAGTAGATTAATAACCGTTGTTTTTCCACATCCAGTTGGCCCTACAATTGCCACACGCTGGCCCGGTTTTACGTCTAAATTAAAATTCTGTATTAATTTCTGATCGGGGTTGTACGAAAACTGGACATTTTTCATAGAAATTTGCCCTTTCGGTGCTGTAAGAGAAACCGCATCTGCTGCCTCAGGAATCTGCGGCTTTTCCTCGATAAATTCAAATACCCTTCCTGCACAAGCAAGGGCTGTCTGCAATTCTGTAATAACACCTGAAATCTCATTAAACGGTTTCGTATATTGGTTCGCGTAACTTAAAAAGCTGGTAAGCTGTCCCACTGTAATATATCCGCCAATCGCCAAAAAAGCGCCCAATATTCCAACCCCCGCATATACAAGGCTGTTGACAAACCTTGTACATGGATTGGTCAGCGAGGAAAAAAAGATTGCCTTTACACTTGCCTTTTCCAATCTTTGATTGATTTCATCAAATTTTCCGATCACCATATCTTCTTGACCAAACGCCTTAACAATTTTTTCATTATCAATCATCTCGTTAATCAGTGCCGTCTGCTCCCCCCTTGTTTCCGATTGCAGCTTTGACATACTGAATGTACGTTTTGCAATAAATCCCGCTATAAAAAATGACAAGGGTGTCAATATTACAACAACAATCGTCGTTGGCACATTGATCGAAAGCATAAACAACAACGTGCCAACAATTGTTACAACACCTGTAAACAATTGTGTAAAGCCCAACAAAAGTCCATCTGAAAACTGATCTACGTCCGCTATAATCCGGCTTACAATATCTCCATGTGAATGACCATCAATATATTTCAGTGGAAGGATTTCCAACTTGCGAAATGCCTCATCGCGCACATCGCGCACTACCTGATACGCAATTTTATTATTGCTGGTATTCATCAGCCATTGCACAACCGCCGTCAGCAGAATAATCACCACCATTGTCTTTAGTATTTCCCAGATACCATCAAAATCCACTGCTCCTGCACCGACAATGCAATCCACCGCCTGTCCGGTCAATATCGGGATATACAATGTTAATACAACCGATACCGCCGCCATCACAATCGAAAACGCCAAATAAAACTTATATTTTCCAATATGGTTTAGCACCTGTTTCATTATATTTTTACTTGAGCCGTTTCTTTCCTCTTTATCTCTATTTTTCATGAAAAACCTCCGAGCGTCTATAAAATTTATCATAAAATATACTTATGAACAATTAGATTTTCCTTTCTGCAAAATCATAACAGTCGTTAGCATAGTATACTATGCATCTATATTTCAAACATTCGACTCCGCACCAGCCGCTTCATTTTTGGGAAACTGCGAATAATAAATTTCCTGATAAATCTCGTTTTGCGCAAGCAATTCTTTATGTGTACCAATTCCCGCCATATGACCATCTTCCATTACTACTATTTTATCAGCATATTGGATAGAAGATGCACGCTGCGATACAATAAATACCGTAATATCCTTGCGCATTTCTTTTATCGCCTGCCGCAAGCGTGCATCCGTTGCAAAGTCCAATGCGGATGCACTGTCGTCCAATATCAAAATTTCAGGATTTCTAACAATCGCACGTGCAATCGTTAAACGCTGCCGCTGTCCGCCGGATAAATTCTTTCCGCCTTGTGCCACCATAAAATCCAATCTGACCTCTTTTGCATCAACAAACTCCTTTGACTGCGAAACCACAAGCGCATGTTCCAAATCCTCTAAGGAAGCATTTTCATTTCCCCATAAAAGGTTCTCACGAATCGTTCCCTTAAATAATACAGCTCGCTGCGGCACAATACCAATTTTCTCGCGCAATGCCGCTATATCATAATCCTTAATATTTTTTCCAAAGATTTGCACTTGGCCCTTTGTGGCATCATAAAACCGTGGTATTAAATTCACAACGGAAGTCTTTCCAGAACCCGTACCGCCTATAATACCAATGGTTTCCCCTTTCTTAACTTGGAAATGGATATCTGTCAGCGACTCATCTCCGCCGCCACTGTATGTTAGGCATACATGGTCAAAAGAAACTGCGCTATTTATGACATTGCTGTCACTTTCAACGTTTTCTGTCACTTTCCGTTCTATCTTAGCTGTACCATTTTCCATACTCGGATAAATAGCAAATATACTTTCTACACGTTTAGCGCAAGCAAGTGCTTTGGTTAATTGAATAATTAAATTCGCAAGTTTTACAAGTTCCACCAAAATTTGTGACATGTAATTTACTAATGCCACAACCTCTCCCTGTGTAATAATCCCATTGTCCACACGGATTGCTCCCGTCCAGAGCAAAACCACCAACGCCACATTTACAATAATATACGTAATCGGGTTCATTGCCGCAGAAATTTTACCAACAAACACCTGTACATTTAAAAGCTGTTCATTTTCCCGTGTAAAGGCTTTCATTTCTGACGCCTCATTGCAAAATGCACGAATAACACGAGCGCCTGCCAAATTTTCACGTGTCCGCCCTAGTATCTTATCGAGCGCTGCCTGTACTTTTTTATAAAGTGGCATACTCACTATCATAATACCAAACACAACAATGGCAAGAAGCGGTATTGCCACCACAAAAATCAACGCTGCTTTCACATCCACCGTAAACGCCATTATCATTGCACCGAACACAATAAAAGGCGAACGCAGCAGCAAACGCAGTGTTAGATTGACACCATTTTGAAGCTGGTTAACATCACTGGTCATACGTGTAATCAACGTACTTGTGCCAATGGTATCCAATTCTGTATAAGACAAACCTTGTATATGTGCAAACAGTGATTTCCGCAGTTTCGTTGCAAACCCCACTGCCGCCTTTGCACTAAAAAATTGTGCCGTTACAGAACTCAGCAGTCCTACCGCTGCCAAAAGCAAAAGAACTGCGCCCATCTTTATAATATATGGCTTATCTCCGTTTGCAATACCATTATCAATTATTGCCGCCATTACCAGCGGCACCATAAGTTCAAAAGAAGCCTCCAACATCTTAAATAATGGTGCTAAAACGCTTTCTTTTTTGTAGTCCTTCATATATTGAAGCAGACTTTTCATGAAAAAACTTCCCCTTTCATAATTGCTATCTAAAAAATACTATTTTTTTGGAATGGATTACATAAAAATTGATTTCTTGGAAACTGATTGTAACAGTTCAGATAACTCATTGAACTGTTACGTATCCAGCCATTGGAAATCGCT
>CBCOYO010000179.1:0-5002 GCA_965114465.1 uncultured Lachnospiraceae bacterium | reverse complement strand
ACCAGCGGCTGTTTCGTGCCATTGTTGGCGAACCGGTGATGGAGTATGTAAAAAATCGCCGATTACAACTTGCCTGTCGTGATGTGCAGGCGGGAAATACCGGAATTTTAGATATTGCTCTAAAATATGGCTATGATTCTCACGAAGGCTTCACCCGGGCGTTTAAGACATATTTCGGCGTGACGCCCTCCGAATACCGTAAATGTAGTATTCCAAATGAAACGGAGGTAGTCGTAATGTTATCAAACGAGTTATTAAACAGGATTGGGCAAAATGGGGAGAAAACTTCCGCAATATTAAGCAATTTCATTGAGGAAGCGGAAAAACTGGTTGCTCTCGCCAATAAAACGGCAGAGTCAGCGGGTGAGAAAGGTATAACAGCAGCCATTGTCGCAAATGAGTTGAGTAACCTTGCTAAGCGCATGGGACAACTTAGAAATGAGAATGTAAGGAATTTGACGGTAGGGAGTGCGTCCCCTTTTGAAATGTTTGACAAGATATTTACCTTGATACGCTGCATTGACGACGGAGTTTTCCAAATGAATCTGCTGCGCTTCTTTTGCGGCATTGAAACGGGGCGCATTTCCCCGCCAAAAGACCAATTTGAGGCAATTGATGCAGACTATGCCAAGCTGTGCAGGCAATTTGCGGGCAATAAAGAACACATGATTGCTTTAATGAACGAAGCGGTTGAACTGCTTAATGAGGACATGAAACAAGAAGCTGCAAATTGCATTGAAATGTGTATCAGAGAGGTGGATAAAGCTGTTGAGGCAGGTGGGAGCACTGCGGCATCGGCACATGCCGCCGCCACATCATTGAGGGAGCGGGGCAGAGCATTCTGTTATATTGCCGAAGAGGTAAGCGCAAGCATAAACGTGTTGAAAAACGTGACGGAGGATTTCAAAAGTATCCACGATTTATCGGCTTCCCTCGCTCAATTATCCAACATCGTGTACAGCATGAACATTAATGGTTTTAACGCTTCCGTTGAAACCGCGAGAACGGGCAATCCCGCCGAATGTTTAGCTGCCACCGAGAAGATAAAGAAATATACCGGCGTTTTGCAAAAGGCTTACCGCGAATGCGAAACTCTGTGCAGTAAATATGAGCGCCTAATGGAATTAACAAAAGGAAACGGCAGGCAATATAAGCAGGCGCTTACTGAAAAGCATATGGATGACGTCATTTTTCAAAGCAAAATATTATCGTCGCAATTCGCGCTTGAATCGGAGCGCATCAATCGCGAAACATTCCGTGCACTTGCCCGGACTGCCATTACAGCCGATACAAATTTGGTGAAAACTCGGAATGCTGCAGAATACCGAGAAGCTATTGCAGCATTCCTTCAGGCATTAAACAAGGAGATCTGCGCATTGGAGATTGGCGGCAGTTTTGCCTATTTCGCCAAGGAATATGAAGCTTTTCTGGAACGCATTTAATATCAGGTATCAACATTTAACAGTCGATTGAAAATGAATACTTGCTTCTGGTACATCGTTGCGTTCGGTGGCATCGTTGACTGACGACAACGCGGCGATGGCGTGAACAGCGAGTGCTGATTACTCAAGCATTAATGCAATGCTGTACTGGTATAAGATCCGGAAGTCTATGAAATACCCTCCGCTTCAACGGTGTAAGACAACTGTTGTTGCGGAGGGTTTTTCATGTGTTACTATCGACTGTGGAAAACTGCAAAAGCAGGTGCAGCAATATGATTTTATCAAACGGAACATAGACAGCATTTTCAGGCAGAGAAGCAGCCGGAACGGGAAAGAGAATTGGTTTGATTTGCAATGCCTTTAGCCGAAGTATAATAATAACAGAAAATTTTTTGGAATCGGACCGCACATTATGTTTTTCCACTCGTTATATAAAGTGAAAGGAAGCGTTACAGATGGGGTTGGATCTAGACTGGCATTATGAAAAAATCTACAAATACTGTTATTTCCGGCTCCATAACCGGGATTTAGCAGAGGATATTACGCAAGAAACTTTTCTTCGCTTTTTCACAAGCGATACTTACCGTGATACAGGACAAGCGTTGCAATATTTATATACCATTGCAAGAAATCTTTGTATTGATGAATACCGTCGTCCCAAAACTGAGGAATTATCAGAAGAAATCCTATTGGATGAAGAAAACGATTTGGTGATAAATATGGACTTGCGAGCAGCTTTGCAGCGATTAAGTGACGATAATAGAGAGTTAATCGTTCTTCGGTATGTTAGCGAAGTACCGATAGCGGTATTATGCAAAATGTATAGAATATCGCGTTTTGCGTTATATCGCAAAATTCAAAGTATCATAAAACACTTGCGAAAATATATGGAGGATGGTGAAGAAAGTGAATAGAAAATTAAAATGCGAGTTACAAACGGTTTATAATGCTCCTCCCACAGTACGGAAAACTGCTTTCTTGAAAAAGCATCACCGTCGGGAACTAAGCCGAAAAGACTTTATTCTGTGTCAAATAGGGTATATCCGTTGGTGGGTATGGGGTGTGTCAGTTCTTTTATTTGGGATTATCTTGTGGTTTTCTGCTCAGCAGCAGACACAAGACATGTGGCTGAGCGCTTCACTGATGCCCCTGTTGGCATTACTGGCAGTAGTGGAAAACGGAAAATCCCGGCAGCACAGAATGGACGAACTGGAACTTGCCTGCAGAATATCTTTGCGTTCGGTGGCTTTGGCTCGTATCAGCATTTTGGGGGTGTTCCATTTACTGCTGCTTGGAGTAATGATTCCGGCATTAGCTGCGTGGGGAGCAATAGGTTTTATTCAAACCGGAGTATATCTGCTGACGCCTTACTTACTCACATCAGCTATTGGAATGGAATTGTCCCGACATTTCCGTGGAAACGACGGTTTGCTGGCTTGCTCGGCAGTATCCGGGGCAGTTTGTACATTGGGATTATCCGAGCGTCGTTTTGGGCTTGGATTATACCGGGCAGAGTTCATCCATGTTTGGGGTGCGACGCTGTTATTGGCGTTTTTGGTCTGTGTATTTGAGCTAGCAAAAATGATGAAAGAAGTGGAGGAATTACAATGGAGTTAACGGTATGTCAATTATCGAAGCATTATAAAGACAAAATAGCTGTAAACGAAGTAAACTTACGGCTTACAAAAGGAATAAATGGACTGCTTGGAGCAAACGGAGCCGGAAAAACCACACTTATGCGTATGCTCTGCGGAACACTGATTCCTACCTTCGGAAGCATATCTTTGGACGGATTGGATGTATCCAGCGAAGATTACAGAGCTGTATTGGGTTATCTGCCACAGGATTTCGGATATTATCCTGACTTTACCGGAACGGATTTTTTGCTTTATCTTGCAGCGTTGAAAGGATTGTCGAAATCTCACGCAAAACGAAAAGCAGCAGAATTATTGAGACTGGTGGGGCTGGAAAGTGTTGGCAGGAAAAAAATTAAAACTTACTCCGGCGGCATGAAACAGCGTCTTGGTATCGCGCAAGCACTCTTGAACGACCCGTGGCTGCTTGTTGTAGATGAGCCTACAGCGGGATTAGATCCACAGGAAAGAGTTCGTTTTCGCAACCTGATTACTGAATTAGGAAAAGACACAATCGTTTTGTTATCCACTCATATCGTATCGGATGTTGAGTCTATTGCAGATCATATGCTGATGATGTCTGACGGAAATGTGGTTTTTGATAACCCTTGGAACAAAGAACGAACAGATTTGGAGCAGCTATATCTCCGGGAAGTTGGAGGGCAGATATGAAAAATATTGGAACATTGTATCGTTTTGAAATGCGGAAAATACTCTCCCGCAAATTGACTTGGGTATTGCTTGCCGTTATATTGATGTATTGCATTAGAATCATTGTGACGGTTAGTACCAGTAACGCAATAACATTTGAATATACCAATGAAAGCGGTACACTTACATCCGCTTCCTTGACATACAAAGAATTTTATTTCAAAACCCGTGAAGCTGCCCGGACAATAGCAGGTCAACCAATGGAAGATGCTTTTTTTGCTGAGATGGGCAAAAGCGTTCCAAGTTTCGACGAAGGCGGACTAGCTTATTTTCTTTTGCAGGACGCCACATATCTACATGCATATGACATGGTTGGCGGATTGGTGGAAAATCCCCGGACAATCACGGCAGAAGATTTTTATTCTGCTTTAGAAACGGTTAGAGAAAGAATGTGGAATAAGGAATTGACTGACAGCGAAATAGATTATTGGCATGAGCAAGTGTCTAAAATAGAAACACCGTTTATTTACAATCGTTATTGGGTTGCAATGCCTCTTCTGCTTGACTTCTTCTATCGTCTTTTAGAGCTGTTGCCTTTGGCGGCAGCAGTATGTCTTTGTACGATTTTTTCAGAAGACCGCAATAAGAGAGTGGAAGCGTTAGTTTTTAGCAGCAAAAACAGCCGCAGTCCTCTGTTTATGGCTAAAATGTTGGCGGGGATAACCGGAGCATTGCTGATAGCTGTATTGGTAATTGGAACTACCCTGACGGCCCATTTTGTTATTTGGGGAACGGAGGGGTTGGATGCCGCCATACAAATGTTTGATATTACTTCCGGGCTTCCTATTAAGGTGTTTCATGTTATTCTTGCACAAATTATTTGGCTTATTGCCCTTACAATGATATATGCCGGCGTGACAATGCTGACTTCCGTATTGACTCGCAGTGGGATAGCTTCTTTTTTAATACCTATTGCTTTAATGCTGTTTGTATCAGATTTTATTACCCCCGCTGCTTCTCGCATTACCGATTATCTGCCGGAGAATCTTGTCGGATGGGGTACGGAAAATTGCCGCTTGGTGAACCTGTTTGGAGTTCAGATGAATTGTCTCCAATTTGCGCCTTTGCTTTATGGAGGCATAGCCGTTATTCTGCTAATCCTATGTGGATTTGGCTGGCGGCGTATTGCTGCCGATAAAAATTAAGATCCCGTTCACTGACAATGTCATTAACTTAAGCCTTTCATGTTTGAAATCAGTTATAAAAAACTATGAA
>CBCOYO010000178.1:0-5047 GCA_965114465.1 uncultured Lachnospiraceae bacterium | reverse complement strand
TGCATTTTTAGTCTATTAAATTCTGAATATTAAACTAGCACAACGAGTTAAATTAGCACAATAATTGTTATCAATATTAATTTTCTTTAATTCTAAAATGTTTTGGTATAACAACTTCATTTTTTCTAGCAATTAATTTGAATTCTGTTTTATTTTCATAATGTAATCGTTTAAATTTATAAAGTAAGAACTTATTTTTCTGCTTGACCTTGTCCCTAGGGAATAGCTTATGCTATATATAAAATAAATTCTACAAAGTTAAAGTAATTCCATTAAAAGACAGCAGGAGAACGATTATGAAAATTTTAAAACAGTTGATTCAATTACACAAAACCCTTTTTATAATGGCGGTTTTGTTAACATTTCTATCTATTATTTTCAATTTGTGCTGGAACAAATATTTGGCACAGTTGTTAGATGTTCTGGGAAATGCAGATTTTTATGATTTCCAAAATAAAATATATCGCTATTTGACAGTCGGTATATTGATTGTTTTAATACACGCAGCAAGCGAGTTTTTATCAACATATCTATCCTCTTATACCTGTGAAATTTTCGCGCATGAAATGCGGATGGGATATGCGAGATATTATGTACAACATGATATTCGGACACTTGCAAGGCTCAATGTTGGAGAAGTACAATCCGCCATGCAAAATGAGTTAAAAGAGATCTCTGACTATATAAGCGAGCATCTTTTTTCATTAATGAAACAGTTTTGTACATTCGCCATAACAGTTCTGTTTTTGCTTTGTCTAAATTTTAAACTCGCCATACTTTCTATTGTTCCAGTGATTCCGCTGATTTTTTATTGTTCTTTTTCGAGTAAGGTGATTAAAAAATATACACAGCAATGCCAATACAGCAGGAAAAAATTAAACGGGTTGACAGACATGATTTTGGAATTGTTTCCGGTGATTCAAATTTATGACGCCTACAAGCTGATACAGGGTGCTGTTAGGGAAAACCTTTCTGAATGGGGAAATGCAAGCATCAAGAAAGAGCAGACTTCCGCCAGACTGATGTCGCTTTCTGGCGTGCTTTCCTTTGTGCCGCTTTTGCTGTTGCTTGGATTTGGCGGGGATATGGTGATCCGTGAAGAAATCAGTCTGGGGACGTTTTACATCTTTATTAATCTTTCGAGAAATGTTTCAGGTTTTTTGCAGAATATGCCGGGCATCTATGCTGCATTCCGGCGGTTTAGCGCATCGGTTGACAGACTGGAGGGAAAACTATGCTTTCATATGCAATTTATTTAGAAAATATTTCTTTTTCATATGAGAATCATGCGGTGATAAAAAATTTATCGTTTCGTGTGCTTCCCGGAGAGCACATCGGAATTGTTGGGGACAGCGGATGTGGTAAGAGTACGCTGTTGAAGATTCTGGCGGGGCTTTATCAGCCTGATTGCGGAACGGCAGTGATAGCAGGGGAACATCTACCGGAGAAGATCAGAAAACAGGTAGCGCTTGTTATGCAGAATCATAGTCTTTTTCCGTTGTCCATAAGGGATAATATTACTTGTGGGCATCCTGTTTCAGATGAAATTGTATGGGCAGCCTGTCAAAATGCAAGCCTTGCAAAATGGATTGAGCATCTCCCGAATGGGTTAGATACCAATGTGGGGGAACGGGGAAATCAGGTGTCAGGCGGGCAGGCGCAAAGAATCCAGATTGCCAGAGCACTCTGCAAGGATGCGCCGATTATTTTGCTGGATGAGCCCGTTTCGGCGCTGGATCAGGAATCCGGACACGCTGTTTTGGACGCTCTAGGTAAATTGACAAATGGCAGGACAGTGGTACATATCACGCATCATCAAGAAACATTAGACGATCGTTATACAATCTATCGTATGGAAGGAGGGCGGATGGTTCGTGAGTGATTTTCGTAAATTAGTTAAGAGAATGGGTGTTTGGCGTAAATATATATTTTTACTGCTGTTACGATCACCATTTGATGCTCTTATGACACTGTTGTCGGCAAATTTGATGAAATCCGTTTTTAGATGTCTGGAAATGGATTATTCCTGTGCACTTTTGAAATTATGTGTGGGATATGGCTTGCTATGTGCAATGCTTTTTGTCTATAATGGATTAGTATGGTCAAAATATGCAGCATTTTCAGCAAAAGTAGAAATCTGGCTTGAGAAAAAGATGTTTGATAAAATTTTAAGTTTGCCGCTGAATTGGATTGACCGTTGTTTTAGCGGTGAATGGATGACAAGGTTAAACAGTGATATACAGGCAGCATTGACAATGATGAACGGTTCGTTGAATATTCCTCATTTGGCAGTCGCCGCCATAAATATACTGTTGTCCTGCCTTTTGATGCGAAAGAGCAGCTTGCTTTTCTTGGGAATCACATGGATGTTTGCGATTCCTCAATTCGTTATAAATGACAAGATTGTGCTGAAAGCAATTCCCAAATTAAAAGAAGAATCGCAAAACGCCATGGCTGAGAATACTTCTGCAATCAAGCCGTTACTTACGGACGCAGATACCATTTTGTTATATGATGCCAAAGAGCTGATGATGACAAACTGTGCCAAACATAGCAAAAGACTTATGAAAATCAATATAAAAATGCATATGAGAAAGGCTGTAAGCGATGTCAGTATGCGTTTATTCGGGATTGGGGGATATCTTATGATTTTATTTATAGGAATGAGATTGATTTCTAATGAAATAATGGCTTTTTCGGATGTTGTATATTGTTTTCAGGTCAGGGGATCTTTTTTATCGGGTATGTTTATGCTTATGACCTGTTTCAACAATTTGAAGGCAAATTCTGTTTGTATAAAAAGAGTAAAGGATACATTGGAAGAATAGGGTAATAGGAGGACTTTATGAAAGATGACCTTATGCTGATTGGAGAAATCGCAGACTTTTTTGGAATTTCCAGAAAAGCAATCCGCTTATATGAAAAGAAAGGGATTATAAAACCGGTAAAAGTAGACGCTGCTAATGGGTACCGCTATTATTCGGCAGAACAGGTGCAACAGTTGAATGCGCTGTTGGAATTAAAAGTGTTGGGTTTTTCTCTTGACGAAATCAAAATGATTCTGGATGGAAAAACAGCCAAGGAGTTACTTCTTGAAATGCTTGAAAAAAAGCGGCAGGCATGGCAGGAAACTGTAAATAGTGCCAGATACAAAGAGGAATGTCTGGGCGAAATCATTCAAAATGTGCAAGGTTCTCATGCAGCGCAGAAGATTACGGAAATGACAGAAGAAGAACGGGCATGGCTGTTGGTGAAGATGGTATGCATTGAGGATGTCAGAACACAAAAAAATTTAAGTGAGGCGTTGTGGTTATAAAAATAATAGTACACAGTTTCTTTCGGAACTGTCTATTGCACACGAAGGTTTGTTATGATAAAATTTTGATACAGCAAAGAAAATGTCAAACATCCAAAGGAGAACGAAAATGCCAAGGTTTCTAAACAAAAACAATGAAAAATTTGCAAGATTTTCCAAAACAAAATACTTTGTAGACAAGACGGCATTTCTCAATAAATTGTTGGAGAAGGATGACAATGAAAAGTTTATCTGCAACAGCCGTCCGCGCAGATTTGGAAAGTCGGTAACTGCCGATATGTTGGTTGCCTACTTTAGCAAAGGCGCTGATTCTAGGGAATTATTTGCACCATTAAAATGCATAAAAGATGATATATTTTTGCAAAATATGAATCAATATAATACAATATTTGTGGATATGCAGGCGCAATTTACGACTGCGCAGAAAAAGAAAATCCCTCCCAATCAATATTTGGAAAAAAATATCGTAAAGGAACTGCATTTAGAATATCCCAGTTTCATTTCAAGTGAAGATACCTTAGAGGAATCACTATCCACAATCTACTACGAAACCGGCAGCCAATTTGTAATAATTTTTGACGAATGGGATTATCCCATTAGAGAACTGGAAGAAAACAGTATCGATCGAGCAATTTATATAGACTTTTTACGCGGTTTATTTAAGAACAGCGATGCCAAAGATTATATTCGTTTAGCTTATTTAACAGGAATCCTGCCAATAATCCGTGCAAAAGGGCAGTCAGCCGTGAACAATTTTCATGAATACACAATGGTAAAAGCCAAAGATTTTGCACCATATATTGGCTTTACAGAGGAGGAAACACGCAGCCTATGCGAAAAATATCAGGTTGATTTTCAGAAAGTCAAAGAATGGTACAACGGCTATAACTTAAATGGTACAGCGATGTATAATCCGCTTTCGGTGGTAGAAGCAGTTGCCAACCATGATTTTGACCAGCATTGGACAGAAACGGGGACTTACAGCGATATTCGGGAACTTATCAATATAAACATGGATGGCGTGCTTGACAGCATTTTTTTAATGCTTTCTGGTGAAAAAATCCCATTAAATACACATGGATGCAAAAATGATATGCATACGTTTGCCAATAAAGACCAAGTAATCACGACATTAGTACATTTAGGGTATGTTGCGTATGATAGTCAGACAAAGGAAGCATATATTCCGAATAAGGAAGTGCAGAAAGTATTTGAAGATTATGCAGCGTATGAATATACTGCAGACGATTATGCTGTAAACGATCAGGGTGCATATGGTTATCCTGACCGCTTTACAAAGTTTACAGGATACTCGCAGGAAGTGCTGCATTCAATTACACATAAAAATGCAGAACGTGTTGCAGAATTATTGCAGATTATGCACAATGAATTTGTTTCGAGTATTCGCTACCATGATGAAAATTCTCTTTGCTGTGTGATTATGATTGCAATGCTTGCTTCTTTGAAAACCTATCACAAAGCAATCCGCGAATTTCCCTGTGGAAAAGGCTTTGCAGACCTTGTCTATCTACCCTTGCAAAAAAATTCGGATAAGCCAGCGATTCTTATGGAATTAAAATGGAATAAAAGTGCGGAAACTGCGATTACGCAGATAAAAGAACGGCAGTATCCGAAATCCTTAGAGGATTATGCAGGCGAAATTTTGCTGGTGGGGATTGATTACCAGAAAGAAACAAAAGAGCATACTTGTATCATTGAGCGGATTCAAAA
>CBCOYO010000177.1:0-5147 GCA_965114465.1 uncultured Lachnospiraceae bacterium | reverse complement strand
GTGGGAATCATGCGCCAAAATGCTTGCACTTTAGCATTTTGTGTGCATCAATTGTTGCAATTCACACCGAATGTTCGTAAATTGTTGTAAAATCTGGCATTGGGTGTGAATTGTAACTTTGCAGTAAAAAAATCTATGCAGTTTGCACAAAATCATTGAAACTATGCAAAAAATATAGTACAATTTTCTTTAGAAAACAAAAATAAAATATTCCGAAATAGGAGGTAGTTCGTATGAATGTTTACACAACTGATAAAATCAGAAATGTAGTATTGTTAGGTCATGGTGGAGCAGGGAAAACAAGCCTTGTGGAGTCTATGGCATATTTAGCAGGAATCACTTCCCGTATGGGGAAAGTCGAGGACGGCAACACGGTCAGCGACTTTGGCAAGGAAGAACAGAAACGGAAAATCTCCATCAGCACATCAGTTGTGCCTATTGAGTGGGAAGGGGTTAAAATCAATGTGCTGGATACACCGGGATATTTTGATTTTGTAGGTGAAGTTGAGGAGGCAATTAGCGCTGCGGATGCTGCGATTATTGTAGTTTCTGGTAAATCAGGTGTTGAGGCAGGTACTGAGCGCTCATGGGAGCTTTGTGAGAAATATAAGCTACCGCGTATGATTTATGTTACCGATATGGATGTGGATAATGCATCTTTTAAGAATGTTGTAGAAAAATTGACCCAGATGTATGGCAAAAAGATAGCACCATTTCATTTCCCGATTCGTGAAAATGAAAAGTTTGTCGGATATATTAATGTTGTCAGTGAAACAGGAAATCGCTGGAAAGGTAAAGAAGTAATAGAGTGTGACATACCGGACTACAGTAAGGATAATCTAACACTATACAAAGACACTTTAATGGAAGCGGTTGCGGAAACCAGTGAGGAATTTATGGAACGGTATTTCGGCGGCGAAACCTTTACCGAGAACGAAATCCGCGCTGCGCTGCGCACCAATGTTATTGATGGTTCGATTGTGCCGATCAGCATGGGCTCTAATGTATTATGCCAAGGTACATACGCTTTATTGGATGATATTGTGAAATATATGCCAAGTCCAGAAAATAAGCAGATAGCAGGCTTTAATATGAAAACAAATGAGGTATTTGAAGCAAACTACGATTTTGCAAAACCAAAGTCAGCTTATGTGTTTAAGACGATTGTCGATCCGTTTATTGGAAAATATTCACTGATTAAAGTATGTTCCGGCGTATTTAAGTCTGATGACGTAATATACAATAAGGATAAGGATGTTGAAGAAAAAGTAAATAAGCTTTATATTTTGCAGGGAAGTAAACCCATTGAAATCAATGAACTGCATGCAGGCGATATCGGTGCGATTGCAAAACTTACAGCGGCACGAACCGGTAATACGCTTTCTACAAAGGCAACCGTGATTGAATATGGTAAATTTGAAATTTCTAAACCTTATACAGCAATGCGTTACAAAGTGCCAAATAAGGGTGATATTGATAAAGTTTCGCAGGCATTGCAAAAACTTTCGCATGAAGACCAGACTATGAAGGTGGTTAATGATATAGAGAACAGACAGTCACTTTTGTATGGTATTGGGGAGCAGCAGCTTGAGGTAATTCAGAGCCGCCTTGCGAATGAGTATAAGTGTGAGATAGAGTTAAGCAAACCCAAAGTTGCATTCCGCGAAACTATCCGCAAAAAATCGGATGTGGAATACAAATATAAGAAACAGTCTGGCGGACACGGACAGTATGGTCATGTAAAGATGCGTTTTGAAGCATCCGGCGATTTGGAAAAGCCTTATATCTTTGAGCAGGAAGTAGTAGGCGGCGCAGTTCCTAAGAATTATTATCCAGCGGTAGAAAAAGGCTTGCAGGAATCCGTAATCAAAGGGCCTTTGGCAGCATATCCGGTAGTAGGCGTTAAGGCAGTGCTTTACGATGGTTCTTATCATCCAGTGGATTCTTCGGAAATGGCATTTAAAATGGCAACAATTCAGGCATTTAAGAAAGGAATTATGGAAGCAACACCTGTATTGCTTGAGCCGATTGTATCGTTAAAGGTAACTGTGCCTGAGCGCTATACAGGTGATATTATGGGCGACTTAAATAAGCGTCGTGGCAGAGTGCTGGGCATGAATCCTACAGGGAATGGCAAACAGGTGATTGAAGCGGATATTCCGATTATGGAGTTGACAGGCTATTGTACCGTTTTGCGATCTATGACAGGCGGACGTGGCAACTTTGAATATACCTTCGCAAGATACGAGCAGACGCCAAATGATATTCAGGAGGCAGAAGTTAAGGCAAGAGCAGCAAAAGTTGCGGAGAATGCAGAAGACTAAAGGGTACAGAAAGCGATAATAGCAGAAAAGTGCGTTGTCTTTGCAGTGTTGTGAAGGCAGCGCATTTTTAGTGTGCAAACCCGTGTATGGAAAAAAACTATGTATGGAAAATGGGGGTTTTAAGATGCAATTAGAAATATTGAAATATCTGCGTAAGCTATTGGGAAGCATACAAAAGTGGATAGAAAAATATTTGTTAGGTGGTAAAAAGAGCCGGCGCGTTGCCAGACGAAGATACCTGCTGCAAAAAAGGGCGGAAAAACGCCGCCTTCGGAAACTTATCCAGCTTATCTATTATAAATACGGTGATGCAAAAATAGAAAATCCGCCAAAGGAATTTGACCGCTATTGGGGTATTCCTTGGCACTATTGGAAGGCACAGCAATGGATTGTAATATTCTGTCATCCAGAATTTTTGAAAAGGCAGTACAGTCCGGAATTTTTGGAAAAAATGTGTCGTTTTTTGGAGAAAGAAAGTAAACAGCATCCAGAGGGAATAGAGCAGAACTTCTATTTCGCTCTGTGCATCGCCTATGGCTTCTTTTTGGATAATGCTAATGATACCGAGCCGAAAGAGGAGGCGCTTCGCACTATGCAGTCGCTGCTTACCGAAGATCCACATTATCAGGAGTATGCACAAGATTTGCGATGTTGGTCGGAATTAATAGAAGAACGTCGTTTATATACTTTTTGCAGGGAAGCGTATTTGTTTGCAAAAGGGAAAGGAAGCGAAGAACAGCGGGTTTCTTTTGCGGAAACGTTTCTGGAAAAAGCGCAGCAGTGGATGCTGATGTCATCGTTTTCCAATATGGACTTTGTATTTCATAATCTTTGCAGGCTGGAACAGTTTCCGTTTGCGGAAGCATTGGCGGCAAAAGTAGAGGAATGCAGGCGTCTGGCACAAATGCAGGAGGAATTTCTACAGGCATTTACGGAGGCGCTGGATCATAACAATAAGGGAAACTCTGTTCATGAAGAAGGATATATCCCGCACGCACAGCGTTTCCATAGATTGAAAGAACAGTACTGTCCGGATGGAAGCTGGGGAAAACTGCTGCGTAGCCGCCGTTTTCAGGAGGCGTTTCGAGATTGGGTAATGCATCCGCGTTACAATACATATGTTAGCTCTTATCCACGCTATTTGGAGTATTATGGCTGGCGGGAAGTACGCAGCCAATTTGCTTCCAGCCAGTATGAGGGCAGTTCTCCTTATGAGGAGGAATTGGCGGACTGGTTAAAGACAAGCTTGTATTTTACCGAGTATGAGAAGCGCTATCAAAGGGAGCAGATATGGAAGGAACAGCAGATAGAAAAAGCATATTTTGAGGAAGTCTTTCCTCTGCCAGAGCGCAGTGAGAAAAAACAAGAGGCGCTGGATAAAGCAGAACAAGGAGAGCCAATCAGCGCAGAAACGGCGTCGGCTGTGCTTAGTGAGTTGTATGCGTATAATGAAACGGCGCTGCATTTATTGACACGGGCAACGAATATTATGGTGCATTTTAATTTCCTGTTGAGCCGATCAAGGGATAAGCAGAATACCGTATGGGAGGATATGATTTGTTTTTTGGAGGATGAGGTTCTGATATACTGGCAAAAAGAAAACGGAACTTGCCGTTTAAGCCATGCGGCGTTTTTTGACCTGATTTCGCATATTGTTGACAGTAAGGCAGACTGCCATCTTACTCAAAATAAATCCTTTTATAATGAGGAATTTATTGAATCCGTATGCAAAAATATGTATTTATATGAATGCTTTATTCAACGCACTTTAAAAATAGCTGCAACAGAATCCTAAGTTTTCTCTGTAATGATGCAATGTAGTATGATGCATTATAATCTTTAAAGTGCGTGAAATATAAAAATAAATCATTTATGTTGTTTACCGCCGCCGTGTTCTAATCGCCATTGTCTAGGTGAAATGGCATAAACATTTTTAAAAGCTCTGGAAAAATGCAGTTGGTTTGGATAGCCGACTGCATTTCCGATATCTGCAACGGATAAGGCTGTCAGTTTCAACAATTCGGCAGCTTTTGTCATTCGATAAGAAATTAAAAATTCCTGTGGAGATTTTCCCATATTTTCATGAAAAATTTTCCCAAAGTAACTGCGGTTTAGGCCACAACAAGCAGCAATATCCTCTACAGAAATATCGTTCTGAAAATTTTGTTCAATAAAAGAGATTGCCTCCTTTAGATAAAATTCTCGCAAACTGCTGCCTTGACCAAGTGGAACTGAAGTGGAGGAGCGGACAAGACTGTCAATAAATAGATAGAGATGCCCAATTAAATGAAACGGCGATTCCTCTTTGTGATTTACAATATATAGCATTTCTTCTTTCATTGTTTCAGAAATATCTTTATAGCGTGCCTTATAGACAGGTTGCTCTGGTTTTAACCCCGCTAATTCGATTGCTTCTTTTACACGTAATCCATCAAATTCTATCCAAACATATTCCCAAGGAATTTCATGATCCGCAATATACATACATACCTGATGCGGAAAAATCATAAACCCCTGACCGCTTTTAATATGGAAAGTATCGGATTCTTTTCGCTTGTTTTGTGAATAGAGCATTCCCGTGCCAGAAAGACAATAATGAAATAAATAGTGATTGCGTGCGGCAGGCCCAAAAGAATGGGAGGGGTCACATTGTTCCCAGCCAAATTGATATAATCCCAGATCGACAAAATTTTCGCTTGGAAATACTGAAAAAATAACTTCGCTCATAGTAGAATCCTCCTATTTTAAAGTTGCTGCGCGACAGCACTAAAGGGTAAAGTCACTTCGGCACACATGTAATGAGAGAAACTTTCATTCGAAAGG
>CBCOYO010000176.1:0-5204 GCA_965114465.1 uncultured Lachnospiraceae bacterium | reverse complement strand
TTTGAAATTATTTTATCATCCCGCATTAAAGTTCCATCTAAATCAGTAACATACAATGTTTTCATCATAGAATTTTACCCTTTCAGCATTATAATATCTTTTGATTCTATTTTACCATAGAAAATTGAAAAAAACCATAACCATGTTGGTTAGTTCATCATATAAATTCAACTGGTGGTAACAGTTCAGATAACCCATTGAACTGTTACGTATCCAGCCATTGGAAATCGCTTCGCGATGGGCTGGATACCTTCAACCACTACATTTTATTACGGTCAGCGCAGTAAATGCGCAGACCTACCTGAACTGTTACTAAAATTGTTACTTTTCACACTTACGCCAAAGTAGTGGGAATTATGCGCCAAAATGCTTGCACTTTAGCATTTTGTGTGCAAAATCTGTTATAATTCACACCTCAGTAACTTATAAGCTAATAAAAACTGGCATGAGTGTGAATTGTACCAACTGGTAGCAGGCAGAAGAGTTTTATGAACATTTGAAACGTAGAATGGAGCACTTTGGAATGACCCTGGAAGAAAACAAGAGTAGTTTTATAGAGTTTAGGAGATTTGCTAAAGGCCTACTCATTAGCAACACGACGAATCTATGTAAGTGTGTACGTGTGACATATGTTGAATAATTAGTTTTGTAAAGAGCCCAATGCAGGAAAGGCGCACGCTGAGTTTTGTGAGGGGGGCTGTCGCATTAAGACAAACGGATACAAGATAGTGTAAAATTCTCACCTGCTCTAGCCCATCCATTGTGCTAAGATTTATACCATATCTGGTATCATCAAAGCTTATTGCGACAGCCCCTACTCGACTAGGTTGTAAATTTGTGCCGAAATGTAAAAATTAGAACTTGTTTTCGATGGAAATATATGATAAGGTTATTGCAGTAAGAAAAACGAGTATCGGAATACGGTGAAACAGTTCAGCCTAGGACTTTGCACTACGCTGCAAAGTCCGTAAGAACACATAGTGGTTGAGATGCATCAAGCTATCGCGAAGCGATTTTGCATAGCTTGATGCGTAACAATTCAGCACAAATAAATAATTTTAGGTATTGACAAATACGAACGAATGTTTTATACTGGTTAATAGATAAAACATTCGTTCTTAAAAACAATTGAAAGTGAGAGGGAGAAATTAAGATGGAAAAAGAAGAAAAATTAAAAGCATTGGAATCGGCGTTAAGCCAGATAGAGCGCAGTTATGGTAAGGGAGCTGTTATGAAGCTGGGAGATACCGGCGCGCAGATGTATGTAGAAACAATCCCCACAGGCTCGCTAAGCCTTGATATTGCACTGGGACTTGGCGGTATCCCCAAAGGGAGAGTTATAGAGATTTATGGGCCGGAGTCTTCTGGTAAGACAACTGTTACACTCCATATGATTGCAGAAGTGCAAAAAAGAGGCGGTATTGCAGGGTTTATTGATGCAGAACACGCATTAGATCCCGCATATGCGAAGAATATCGGCGTTGATATTGATAATTTATACATATCCCAGCCAGACAACGGAGAGCAGGCACTTGAGATTACAGAAACAATGGTGCGTTCTGGTGCAGTTGATATTGTGGTAGTGGATTCTGTTGCTGCTTTAGTGCCAAAGGCAGAAATTGATGGCGATATGGGAGATTCTCATGTCGGTTTGCAGGCTAGGTTGATGTCGCAGGCACTGCGCAAGCTGACAGCGATTATTAGCAAGTCGAATTGCGTTGTCGTATTTATTAATCAATTGCGTGAAAAAGTTGGGATTATGTTTGGCAATCCTGAAACAACAACAGGTGGCCGCGCACTGAAATTCTATTCCTCAGTAAGATTGGATGTTAGAAGAATAGAATCATTAAAACAAAGTGGGGAAATTATTGGCAACAGAACGAGGGTAAAAGTAGTAAAGAATAAAATTGCGCCACCTTTTAAGGAAGCAGAGTTTGATATTATGTTCGGCGAGGGAATTTCATCGGTCGGTGATATCCTTGATTTAGCAGCGAGTGTAAATATTGTGGTAAAGAGCGGCGCATGGTATGCGTATGGCAGTGGTAAAATTGGACAGGGCAGGGAAAATGCGAAGCAGTACCTAAAGGATAATCCTGAAGTTTGCAAAGAGATTGAGAATAAAGTGCGGGAGCACTTTGGATTGCAAAGTGCAGCGCCTGTAGCAGAACCCGAAGTAGAAGAAAAAACGGCAAAGAAAAGCAAGTCTAAGGAGTCGGCAGAAGCTGCAGCGCCTGTTGCAGAGAACTAATATACTGAAAAACGTTAAGATTTTCCAATTTCTATACAACCCATCTTACATTAGCGGACAATATGTGTTGAGTAGAAAGGAAAGTCGAATCGTTTTTCAGTATAAAAGGAAATACATTAGCGTACTATGTAATCCGAATTTGGCATTAGGAATTGTAGGAAAATAGGGCTCAGATTGCGCAGGATATTTCTTCAAGATTGTAGGAGAAAAAACGTAGGCGTAGCGGGGGGCTACGGCTTGTCTATTTTTCCTGCAAGATTGGAGAAATAGACAAGCAAGATGCGTCACTTATTTTTCTACAGTTTTCCTTAGTCAGTATCAGGAGTTACAGTAGGATAATGCAAAGAAGCGGGTAATAACAGACCAAGGCGTTTTGAAAGTGAAAATATGTTAGTGACGGAAATTGCAGAGATAACAAAATCAAAAGTTAAGATTTGCATTGATTATCAGATTTCATTTGCGCTATATAAGGGCGAACTTCGCAAATATGGCATTAAAAAAGAGGAAGAACTTTCTGAGGAAATCTATAATACGATTTTGAAGGAAGTACTGCCCAAGCGTGCAAAACTGCGCTGTATGAATCTACTAAAAAGTAGAGATTACACTAAGTTTCAGTTAGAACAAAAATTAAAGCAGAATCATTATCCGGAGGAAGTGATTGCAGAAGCACTTTGGTATGTGCAGTCATATGGTTATATTGACGATATACGATATGCGAAAAATTATATCGTTTCTGCAAATAACAGTAAGAGCAGGAAGCAGATAGCTCTCGATTTAATGCGCAAGGGCATTTCTAAAGAGGATATAGAAACAGCATATGGACTGTGTGAGGAGGAAGAACCTCTTGAGGAGGAAGAGGCACTGATTGAGAAGCTGCTGGTTAAGAAGCATTATTGCAGGCAGGAGGCGACTATGCAGGAACGCCAAAAAATAATTCGCTTTTTGTATCGAAAAGGATTTTCATTGGATAAAATATACAAAGCAGTCGGACAAGAATTTTGATTCAAAAATAATATTCGGCATATAAGTCTTGACATAACAGTTTATAAAGGGTAAAATTGAAGTGTTGTAATATCAGCATCTAATTCTTGCGCGTAATACGCATTTGAATAATATGCGGCTGGGATATTGGATTATTCCACGTGAGATTGTACAATGAAAATTTAATAAGGAGGTGATCCTGTACATGCCGATCTTTGCAATTTGTGCAATAGAAGCGATTATTATTATTGCATCATGTGCGGTAATTGGCTACTATGTAATTTCCAATTATAAGAAAAATCAAGAAACAACAATTGGAAATGCAGAAGATAAGGCTAGGGAGATTATTGATGAAGCGCTGAAAGCTGCAGAAACAAAAAAGAGAGAGGGACTTCTTGAGATTAAAGAGGAATCAATTAAGACAAAGAACGAACTTGATAAGGAGATCAAAGAGCGCAGGGCAGAAGCACAGCGCTATGAGAGAAGGGTTCAGCAGAAGGAAGAAAGCATTGATAAGAAGGCTGAGTCTATCGAAAAGAAAGAAGTGAGTTTGACTGCGCGTGAGGAAGAACTTGCAAAACAAAGAGCAATTGTCGCAAGGCTAAATGAGGAGCGGGTACAGGAACTGGAACGAATTTCCGGATTGACCTCTGAACAGGCAAAAGAGCATTTATTTAAAATTGTTGAAGACGAAGTAAAACATGAAACAGCGGTGATGGTGAAAGAGATGGAAGCAAGAGCAAAGGAGGAAGCTGATAAGAAGGCGAAAGAGTATGTCGTGACAGCTATCCAAAAATGCGCTGCAGATCATGTATCTGAAACAACAATTTCCGTTGTGCAGCTTCCCAATGACGAGATGAAGGGAAGAATTATCGGCAGAGAGGGACGTAATATCCGAACGCTTGAAACATTGACCGGTGTGGAGTTAATTATTGATGATACGCCGGAAGCCGTTATTCTTTCTGGATTTGATCCTATAAGACGGGAAGTGGCAAGAATCGCGCTCGAGAAACTTATCGTAGATGGCAGAATCCATCCGGCAAGAATCGAGGAAATGGTTGAAAAAGCCCAAAGAGAGGTAGAAGTAATGATTAAAGAGGAGGGGGAAGCTGCTACGCTTGAAGTAGGTGTGCATGGTATTCACCCCGAACTTGTAAAACTTCTTGGTAAAATGAAGTTTAGAACAAGCTATGGTCAAAATGCATTAAAGCATTCCATTGAAGTGGCGCATTTAACAGGATTATTGGCTGCGGAAATGGGGCTGGATGTGCGTATGGCAAAAAGAGCAGGTCTTCTTCATGATATTGGTAAAGCTGTCGATCATGAAATGGAAGGCTCACATATACAGCTTGGTGCGGATTTATGTAGAAAGTATAAAGAATCCGCAATCGTCATTAATGCTGTAGAATCCCATCATGGTGATGTCGAGGCGCAGTCGTTAATTGCCTGTCTGGTACAGGCTGCTGATACTATTTCAGCCGCAAGACCGGGTGCAAGACGTGAAACTCTCGAAACATATACAACCAGATTAAAACAATTAGAAGAAATAACCAACAATTTTAAAGGTGTCGATAAATCTTTTGCTATTCAGGCAGGTAGAGAGGTTCGTGTTATGGTAGTTCCTGAACAGATTAATGATGCTGACATGATATTGCTGGCACGCGATATTTCCAAGCAGATAGAAGCAGAACTGGAATATCCCGGACAGATTAAAGTCAATGTTATAAGAGAATCTCGTGTTGTTGAGTATGCGAAATAATTAAAAAATGCAAATTATAAAACCGCTAAAAGTAATTTTTAGCGGTTTTCTTAATGCACACAGGCGTCTAAATGAGTTATGTCAGCAATGGCTGACGGATGTCCGGCGCAGCGAGTAGGGAAAGATAGCTCTGCCTGATTCGATGCAGATGGGCTTAATGCAAAAAGCATTCTGGTGATATGTCAAGAACTTTTTGAAAAAGATTTTGATATGTTT
>CBCOYO010000175.1:0-5308 GCA_965114465.1 uncultured Lachnospiraceae bacterium | reverse complement strand
CTACTCGATTGCGCAGACCTGTGCAGAGGAAATAAGCAGCTAAAGCGGGGTACGAGCCGCGCGGTGAGTAGAGGAAGATTTCGCTTCTTTGTTTGAATTCAGATTATAAGCAAATCGCAATATGATACGTTTCCAGCCAATAATTTATTTGCAGCAGGTATGCCAGTAACTGTGGCCCTGCCATTAACTGCCCATAGAAGGGTCTGCCATAATCGGTTGGACATTGCAGAAAAGCGTTTACTTTCTCAGAATCAATGAGCTCCCGCAGTGGTGCTTGACTGTCTGAGAGCACTTCGAGTAATTTTTGGCGAAGTAGATTTTCGTAAGCGGGATCATAGGTTTTGGGATATGGGCTTTTGCGGCGGTAGAGGACATCATCGGGCAAATAGCCTTTTGCGGCGGCGCGCAGCAGTCCTTTTACTTCACCGTCTTTACATTTCATATTCCAAGGAACATTCCAAAGGTACTCTACAATGCGATGATCGGCGAATGGAACGCGCGCTTCTAGTCCAACGTGCATACTGGTGCGATCCATGCGGTCAAGCAGTGTTTGCATAAACCATTTTAGATTTAAGTAAGAAATTTCGCGGCGGCGTTTTTCTTCGGCATTTTCACCGGATAAAACAGGGGTTTCCGCAATGGTTTTATGGTAGGCGGCTCTTGCATATTCTTCTAGCGGAAGCCGCTCTAAGACAGATTCTTTTAAGAGCATGGTGCGTGGGGAGAAATCCATTGACCACGGGAAGCAGTCTGCTTCAAAGCATTCTTTTTTGTGAAACCATGGATACCCGCCGAAAATTTCGTCGGCACATTCGCCAGTTAGGGTAACTTTGTGGTGTGTGGCAACTTTTTGACAAAAGTACAGCATTGACGCTTCAACATCCGCCATACAAGGTAAATCCCTAGCATCTACTGATTCGAACAAATATTCATATAAATCTTGGTTGCAGCATTCCAAATAGTGATGTCTTGTGCCCGAAAAATTTACCATTTTATCGACATAAGGGCGATCCTGCGAGGGCTGAAATGCATTGGCCTTAAAATTAATATCATTATCTTTAAAATCAAAAGAATATGTATCAAGTACTTTTCCTTGCTTTTGCAGTTCTTTACTGCATACGGCTGTAACAAGGCTGCTGTCTACGCCGCCTGATAAAAAGGTGCAGATGGGTACGTCGGAGAGCATTTGCAGTTTGATTGCGTCTGTTACTAGAAAACGTGTTTTCTCGACGGTCTGTTCCCAGTTATCTTCGTGAGGGCGGCTTTCTAGTTTCCAGTAAGGAAGCACGTGCATCGAAGATCCGAAATATTCTAAGTAATGTCCCGGCAGCAGTTCGGATACGCTTTGAAATACACCTTTTCCATAGGTTTTAGCAGGCCCTAAGCCGAATATTTCGCATAGTCCTTCGCGATCGACAACGGGACGAAAATTAGGATAGGAAAGGATGCCTTTTAGCTCGGAGGAGAAAATCAGCGTTTCGTCAAATTGTGTGTAGAATAGCGGCTTGACGCCTAGGCGGTCGCGGAATAAGTAGAGGCGTTTCTCACTTTCATCCCAAATACAGAAGGCGAAAATTCCATTAAGTTGTTTTACATAGTCTGTGCCATGATACAGATATCCCATGAGTATAACTTCAGTATCGGAAGTCGTTTTGAAAACGACACCCTCTTGTTCGAGTGCGCGGCGCAGAGCGGGCATATTGTAGATTTCGCCGTTGTATGCAATCGTTGCACAATGGTTGCCCAGTTGTGCGGTCATTGGTTGTTGTCCGGTGGAAAGGTCAAGAATCGAAAGGCGAACGTGTGCCAGACCGCAGAAGCGAGAGAGGTACACGTCATCTTCGTCAGGGCCGCGGTGTTTTTGGCGGCGATTCATCTGTTGGAGTACTTTGTACCATTGTGAGGCGTCATCTGTATAATTTCTATTAAAATTGGCAAAGCCTGAAAATCCGCACATATTTTTCACCATTCCTTTCCAACAGGAGTGATCAGTGGATAGTCCCGCAGCATTGGCTGATATTGTTTGTGTTCTAGTGCCATTTCAAGGGTTGGGATTAAAAGTTCGGTATGTGCTACCAGTGAATTAGGCTTTTTCTCATAGTTATCCTGTCCAAACGGCACGAAATAAATATGTTTGGTATTGCATAGAAGCCCAATATTTTTTAGATTCATGCCAAGTCCGTCATTTGTGGAAATGGAGATAACCAAGGGTTTGTTATTGCGTAAATGCGCCTTTGCAGCCATAAGGACTGGGGTATCCGTAATACCATTTGCCAATTTTGCTGCCGTATTTCCAGTACAAGGCAGTATCACAAGGATATCAAGATAGGCTTTGGGCCCAATCGGTTCTGCGCCTTCAATACATACAATTGGTTCTCGTCCGCTGATATCTTTGATTTTTTCCATATAAATTGCAGGGCTGCCAAAACGGCTGGTAATAGATTGTGAGGCGTTGGAAAGGATGGGGTAAATATCTGCGCCGACGTCCTTTAGTTTTTGGAGTTCTGTGAATGCTTTCTCAAAGGTGCAGAAAGAGCCTGTGAAAGCAACGCCGATTTTCTTTCCTTCTAAATTCATAATGCGTTCTCCTTTCTTAGATGCTTTTTTTGCTATTTTTTTCTGCCGCAGCATTTTAACACATAATCGACAAGGTGCGCGGCACAGCTTTCGCCGGCGTATTTTCCGGGAAGCCCTGGACAGAAACGGATATGTGTGTTCATAAGCTTTGCGGCTTCGTAATCTGCGCCGATTTGATTGGAAGCAATATCAATAACAATGGCATTTCTGCGCAAATTCGCCAGACAGGGCTTTGTCAGTACACAGGCGGGGATGGTATTAAAAATATACGTAAACCTTCCAATACATTTCACAAGGCGTGAAAGATGCAGCGTGTCAAAGCCAAGTGCGCAGGCAAGAGCAAGTTCCTGTTCGTTATTGGAGCAGACAGTTACGCACGCAGAAAGTCCTTTTAATTTATCGGCCAGAACTTTTCCGCATCTGCCATAACCGAGAACAAGTGTTTGACTTTGGTGCAGATTGCACGCTTTATGCAGCATTGCCTCCAAAATAGCACCTTCTGCGGTTGATATCGCATTGTATAGTGTTAGGGGTTCGTCTTTCATAAAATCATAGCAGCCGATTTCCCGTTCCTCACAAGTGCGTCGGAAGGTTTCGGGAATCACACCGCCAAAGATTTTCTGATGTTTCCTAAGACACCGCTGGAAGTCGGATATACGAATTTCTGCGGTCTGTTCTTCACAAAAAATACAATCGTTTTTTACAAATGGAATGCCTGCAACAACTACCTGCGTTTGGTCGAGCGCTTCCTTGAGCGAGGCGGCATAATATGTTTTATCATTGGTTAGTTTGACGGTCTGATAACAGACAACGCGGTAGCCTTTTTCCATAAAAATAGGCACCATGTACGCAGTACGTTTATCGCCGCCGATAATGGCAAAGTCAAATCTCATCATAGTTACCGGCAAGAATCTGCCGCTTTCCCCCTTTTTCATAATACTTTAGAATATGATAAAATACGGCAAATGGTGAAGCATATAGAGGAAATTTTGGCTGGGGATAATTTGCGGCATGCGTTGCAATTTGGCAGGGCTGAATGTTACTTTTCACACCCACGCCAAAGTAGTGGGAATTATGCGCCAAAATGCTTGCACTTTAGCATTTTGTGTGCAAAATCTGTTATAATTCACACCTCAATAACTTATAAGCTAATAAAAACTGGCATGAGTGTGAATTGTAACGTGTGAATTGTAACAGGTATGAAAACGGCAATATAAAAGTTGCTATGGAGTGCCGGATATGGTAATATGAATAAAAGAGCTTATGGATTGTGGTAAGCAGTAAACGTGCGGCGTTAAAATCATTTTGCAAAGGAGTGAAAAAGTATGTTTTATATTGTATTTGATTTCGGTATGGTGCTAATTTTTACGGCTTTAGGGGTGTATTTTTATCGATCACAGGGTAAAGCAGTTCGGTTTTTAACAGGGTATCAAGGGACGATACGGTCGCAGGAATATGAAAACCAATTAACCAAGACATACGGCAAAAGATTTATCTGCATGGGTGCGGTGTTTATTTTAGGATTGTGTATTGATGTATTTTATGAGGGGATAGGCTGTTTGATTTCTTGGGGAATATGGGCAGTTTTGTTTGTTTTGCTGCTGGCGGAGCGCACTAGAAAAGAAAAAAGAGATGAAAAATAAGGAAAGGACATATTACAATGAATGTTTATTTTAACACAAACTATTGGGGGCATCCAAACGGTGCAAAACCAATGGAGCTTATTAAGGTTAAAAAAGACTTTACATATGGTGGTTTATCGGGTTTTATACCGGCGGCTTATGTTAGCGAAGAAGGGATTGCCTTGGATTTTTGCGTGCAAATTCCTAATGAAAAAGTGCAGGCGTTTTGGGATAAATGGCATACAAAGATGGAAGGCGTGTTGGATATGGAGGACGCAAAGCAGATAGGAGTAGAAGACCCATTTCGCATGGATTTTGGGATTAAAATTGCTGTAAATGGTATAGAACTTGAAAGTGTTTTGGGGTGCAGCATTAGTTATACTACGATATATGATAATGTGCAGGCAGCAGATATGAAATTGGAGCGGCAGATGCTTGCGGAATACGGCTGCGATAGCGAGGGCAGTTGGTGTTTTCGGCGTCAAATGAGTAGATGGGACGAGCAGCCGGAAACAATCGAGGAAATTAGAGTAGACTTGTTTGCATATGAGAAGTCATATAGGGGTGAAAAAATTGCTATCGGCATGGATTGTGTCGGGAAAACTTATGAAATACGCCATCCACGCAGCGGTGAACGATATCAATTAACAGTAGACAAAGTAGAACAGCAGACATTGGATTCTGAACTTATAGAACAAATCGGCGAAGGGCTGAGAAACCAAAAAAATACGGATATTGTATATCCAAACCAATATCTTTCGGTTGCGTATCATCTTTTTCCCGAAATAGCGCAGAATCAGTTTGTTTTGGAAAGTGCGGGCAAGGGTGATTCGCCGCGTGGTATGCTTGGAAAGCAGGCGGCTGGCGTAACAGTCATAGGTGGCTGCGACGGCCCGACGTCTATTTTTTTTGCTGGTAAAAATGGCGGACAGGGACGTCTTGCGCTGACGGACTTGTATTTTGAACCTGTGGAAAACAGTTTATGGAATCCGGTTTTTATGGAGAAAGAGCAGGAGGATATGCATTTGGTAGTTTGCAGTCGGGACATAACAGCTCAGATAACCCATTGAACTGTTACGTATCCAGCCATTAGAAATCGCTTCGCGATG
>CBCOYO010000174.1:0-5352 GCA_965114465.1 uncultured Lachnospiraceae bacterium | reverse complement strand
ACATTTTATTACGGTCAGCGCAGTAAATGCGCAGACCTACCTGAACTGTTACATTTTGGTGTTACAATTCACACCCAATGTCATTAACTTAAGCCTTCCGCCCCCTGATCAGCATTAGAAAATGTCTGGCAATTCAAGGTTTTGCACAACCGAGTTTCGGTCAGAAATGCCTTAAGTTAATGACATGATGCTGGGTGGGGCTGTCGCATTAAGTCAAATGTATACAAGATAGTCTAACACTATATTGCAATTGATACTATATCTTGTATAATTAGAATTTATTGCGACAGCCCCACTCATTTCAAAGTAGTGAGAATCATGCACCAAAATCCACAAATCCCTCGCTGTCAATTGTGACATGCGGAGAAATGCGCCGCATATACGCAAGCACTTCCTCTTTTTCTGCTCCCTCCAAATGGTTTGTCCTGCAATCCGACTGGCGGCAGGGAATAAATTTCAGATATTCTAGTGCCTTATCCTTTATGGAAATTTCAATAAGACAGGTATCTTGTGTCCTAGAATTAAACCAGTAATTCCCTAAGCTATACACCACCGGCACACCTGCTGCTTTATCCAGCTTCTGCAAACAGTGCGGATGATCACCCATAATTAAATCCACTCCTGCTTCTGCATATAGCGGCGCCTGTTTTTCTTGCAGCCAATCTATCTCTTCTTGACTTTCTGTACCCCAATGTATATATAGAATCACAAAATCACTGTTCTCCTTTGCCTCCGCAATAACAGAAAGCAGCCTTGTCGCATCCATACAGCGCAGCACACCCGCACGGTTTTGTGTCGCCTCCTTAGTATCCGGCGTACCGTTACGCTCAATCTGCGTAGCGCTGACAATCGCAATTTTCATGCCGTTTGCCACAAAATAAACCGGTTTTACAGCCTCCTCAAGATTTGCTCCTGCACCTACATACGGAATATCTGCATTGTTTAACGTTTCCAATGTATCCAACAGTGATATTTCCCCAAAATCAAAGGAATGATTATTGGCAAGCGACACCACATCTACTCCAAGCTGGTGCAGAAAATCAACATGCTCTGGCTTGGCACGAAAGGTAAATTTTTTCTCTGGCGTAGACTCTCCTCTATTGGTAAATGTAAACTCATTGTTCAGCATAAAAATATCCGCGCTGCGCATTTTATCCAGCAGTTCTGCCGAAAACGTATCTTCAATACTACTCCCACGATTCTTAAACGTCGCCATCATTGCATAACTGTCATCTAGCAGAATGTCGCCCGCAAACGCCATTATCACTCTGTCGCTCTCTGCACATTCTACCAATTTCACTTTCTGCCCATTTGCAATTGCCTGTTGGTAAAGTACTTCATTTAACGCTGCATTTTCTTCTTCCAAAGAGGTTTCTGGTTCTAAAAGAGTATCTTGCTCTACACGCTGTTCCTCTCCATTTACGAAAGAAGCATCCTGTCCGCCTCCAGAGGTATCTGCATCAGCAATAAAGGAGCTTGGCGGTTCTGTTTTTTCTATAACATCTCCGCCAACAAAATCTGCAAAATTCACGGAATTCTGGGGACGCTGTGCTGCCTGCGTACCCGAAATTATCCCAAAATCGTCCTGCTGTGAACTGTTGTTTCTGCGCAGTATTAAACTGTATGCCACCATTGCTGTCAGCCCTGTTACTACTACCAAAAGCACTGTAGTCATAAAAATACGCGCCCGCCTTTTCGCCCTGCGCCTTCTGCTGCTCCTTCTTCTCACCATACCACCAAGCCTCCACATTGCAAAAAAGACCCCGCTTTTCTCCAAAAACGAGGTCTTTCCTTACAACAAAATATCGGTTTCCTTAATACTTTGCAACATTGATCTTAATGCCTGGGCCCATTGTAGATGCAAGTGTAATGCTCTTTAAAAACTGCCCCTTTAAACTTGAGGGTCTAGCTTTCACAATTGCGCCAAGCAATGTGTCCAGATTCTGCTTCAACTGCTCCTCCGTAAAGGAAGCCTTTCCGATAGGACAGTGAATAATATTCGTCTTATCAAGTCTATACTCAATCTTACCAGCTTTAATATCATTGATTGCTTTCGTAACATCCATTGTTACCGTACCAGCCTTCGGATTTGGCATTAAACCTTTTGGGCCAAGTACCTTACCAAGACGACCTACAACACCCATCATATCTGGTGTAGCAACAACCACATCAAAATCAAGCCAGCCATCGTTCTGGATCTTAGGGATCAGTTCGTCACCACCAACATAATCTGCTCCAGCAGCCTCTGCCTCTGCAACTTTATCTCCCTTTGCAAATACCAATACACGCACGGTCTTACCTGTACCGTTCGGAAGCACAACTGCACCACGGATCTGCTGCTCTGCATGACGTCCATCGCATCCTGTTCTAATGTGTACTTCTACAGTTTCATCAAACTTTGCAGAAGCAGTTTTTTTAGCAAGTGCAACTGCATCTTCTATCTCATAAAAGGTTGTGCGATCAACTAACTTCGCGGCTTCCTTATATTTCTTTCCATGTTTCATACTTTTCTACCTCCGCTTAATTCTCTACAGTGATGCCCATACTTCTGGCAGTACCCGCGATCATGCTCATAGCCGCCTCAAGACTTGCCGCATTTAAGTCTGGCATCTTTAACTCTGCTATCTCCTGAAGCTTTGCCTTGGAAATAGTAGCAACTTTTGTCTTATTTGGCGCAGCTGATCCGCTCTTAATATTACAAGCTTTTTTCAGCAAAACTGCTGCAGGCGGAGTTTTTGTAATAAAGCTAAAGCTTCTATCCGCATAGACTGTAATCACAACAGGAATAATCATTCCATCTTGATCTGCGGTCTTTGCATTAAACTGTTTGGTAAACTCAACAATATTTACCCCGTGCTGTCCAAGCGCTGGCCCAACTGGTGGAGCCGGTGTTGCTTTTCCGGCAGGGATTTGTAACTTAATATATCCTTCTACTTTCTTTGCCATAAGGCACCTCCTATTTTATTCTCAGTTATGCAACTGTTTTGTGGTAGCTAGGGCGGATTCCCCCTCCCACAGTGACAAACTGTATATCAACAGCACTGTCTATTTTGCACAAGTCCATTCGTTATTTTATTACAGTTGGTTCAAAATGTCAACCACAAAAAATAAACTGTTCTTAATAAATAATTCTATTTCGAATTCTTCACCGAATTAATCCCACATTTTCTTAATATCAGAAAAATGAATTTCAACTGGTGTTTCACGTCCAAACATCTCCACATTAATTGTGACCGTCTGCCTTCCAGCGTCAATTTTCTGAATAGTACCTACAGTATCTTTCCAAACGCCTGCAACTACATGAATCACATCGCCTTCTGCATATTCCAGTGCTACTTCATTGCCAAAATCAAGTGCCCGCAGTTCCTCATCTGTCAATGGTACGGGTTTACTTCCCGGCCCCACGAATCCTGTAACACCTCTAGTATTCCTGACAACATACCATGCGTCATTGTTATCTGCATCCATATGCAGCAGCACATAGCCCGGAAACAGTTTTTTCTGCGTGCTTTTTTCCACGCCATTCTTTACTTCCATTACTTCCTGCAAAGGAACTCTTACTTCAAGAATTTCGTTCTCCAAATGCCTGTTTTCAATCGCTTTTTCAATATTAGCCTTTACCTTGTTCTCGTAACCGGAATACGTATGGACAACATACCAGCCCATACCCATACCACTCTTATTGTCGCTTAACGCAACTCTGCTGTGTGGTTCTTCGTCAATCGGTTCTGGGGCCTCCGGCATAACATCTTCTTCAGTTTCTTCTGAAAATACGTCCTCTGTTTCCATATCTTCTTGATATAAAATGCCTTCAGATTCCGTGTTTTCTAATCCAGATTCCTCTGATTCAGAATTTATATACTCATCCTCCTCTGATTCAAATGTTTCAGATTCAAAATTTGTATATTCATCTTCCTCTAACTCGGATACTTTCGATTCTGAATTGATATATTCATCCTCCTCGAACCCAGATGCTTCGGATTCTGAATTAATATATTCATCTTCCTCTAATTCAGATGCTTCGGATTCTGAATTAATATATTCATCCTCCTCGAATCCAGATACTTCAGATTCTGAATTGATATATTCATCCTCCTCGAACTCGGATACTTTCGATTCAAAATTCGAATATTCATTCTCCTCCAATTCAGATACTTCAGATTCTGAATTTGTATATTCGTCTTCCTTTAACTGCGATGCTTTAGATTCAGCCGCTATATATTCGTCTGCTTCTAATCCAGATGCTTCGGATTCTGAATTAATTGAAACCTTCTCTTCTGATTCCACTTCTTTAGATTCTGTATTATTAGAATGACTTGTTATAAAATTAGAATCTAAATCATCTTCCAACACACTGCTGTTATTTGATAATTCATCTTCCCCCGAAAAATCGCCGATTCTTCCTGCATTCTCCGAAACCCCTTCCTCTGCACTGCCAGTTTTCTCCGCGTTTTCCGTTACAACTTCCTCTAATCCAACCCCTGATTCCTGATTATTATCCGATTCAGATTGCTCCAAAGAATTTTCCTCTGCTACCGGACGTGCAGGCATTTTGGGCGATACCGGCTGCCACTCTTTCATCATTGGTGTGAAAAGCTTCTTGGCTACCGCACGGGGTTTCGCACTGGTTAAAGTCTTATCTTCCTTCTTTTCTTCCATACCATTACCTCACGCGTTTAAATGCCGGCTAAGAAATTAATGCCAAATTGAATTACAGTATCAAAGAAAGTAATCAGAAGTCCGACTACAATCGAAATACAAAGTACCGCTACGGACTCCCGAAAGGTTTCCTTTTTGTCAGGCCATGCAATCTTACTAAATTCTGTTTTTACAGACTTCCAGAAACTGGTCTTCTGCACATTTGCTTTTGATGAATCTCCCATCGAATGCCTCCTAAATTATCGTGTACTGCTGCTTCCGATTGCTTATTTTGTTTCCTTATGCAATGTATGTGTTCTACAAAATCTGCAATATTTCCTGATTTCCATTCTGTCAGGATGTGTCTTCTTCTCCTTTGTTGTATTGTAGTTACGCTGTTTGCACTCTGTACAAGCTAATGTAATCTTTGTACGCATAATACCACCTCCGCCAGTGTTTAAAATAATAAATATCCATACTACATAAAAATGCACCTCAAGCCTTGTCCCCGCATACTTTAATATGGACTTATAAAAATAAGCATACTTAAAAATAAGCATAAAAAAAAGACCTTTTTCGCATCTTGCTTTTCAAATATATCACACCAAGCCACGATCGTCAACTGAATTTTTGCAATTTTCAATAATTAAAGTTAAAAACGTTACTTTTCACACCCACGCCAAAGTAGTGGGAATTATGCGCCAAAATGCTAAA
>CBCOYO010000173.1:0-5448 GCA_965114465.1 uncultured Lachnospiraceae bacterium | reverse complement strand
GATGCACACAAAATGCTAAAGTAAAAAAGCAAAAGCTTTTAGCATTTTGGCGCATAATTCCCACTACTTTGGCGTGGATGTGAAAAGTAACAAACAGCCCCCAAAGACCAAACAAAGGAGCTGTCGCACTAAGGAAAATGTATACAAGATAGCATAATACCATACTGTATTTTATACAATATCTTGTTTCATCAAAGCCTATTGCGACAGCCCCTTTGCTTTGCCTATAAGGGCTGATATGCTATTTTATGCTCCCGCAACTGCGCGGAACGCCTCCTCCAAATCTTCAATAATATCATCAATATGCTCAATTCCGATTGAAAGCCGGATTGTATTTGGCTTAATGCCTTGATCGGCTTTCTCTTCCTCGTTTAGTTCCGCATGAGTCGTAGAATACGGATGAATTACCAGCGACTTTGCGTCTGCCACATTCGCCAGCAGCGAAAACAGTGCTAAATTGTCGATAAAATCCTTTGCTTTCTGCTCATTACCCTTGATTTCAAAGGTAAAGATAGAGCCGCCGCCATTTGAAAAATACTTCTGGTAAAGTGCCTGCTGCTTAGGATCGGTACTGACAGAAGGATGATTTACTTTCTCTACCATTGGATGCTTCGACAAATACTGTACCACCTTCAACGCATTTTCCACATGGCGCTCCACCCTTAATGAAAGTGTTTCCAACCCTTGCAGAAAAATAAATGCATGAAACGGAGAAAGTGTTGCTCCCATATCACGCAGCAAAATCGCACGGATTCTTGTTACAAATGCCGCTGCGCCTGCCGCCTGCGTAAAACTAATTCCGTGATAGCTTGGATTGGGCTCTGTAAGCTGCGGAAATTTTCCACTTGCTTTCCAGTCAAATGTTCCACCATCCACAATTACGCCGCCTATTGTAGTACCATGTCCACCTATAAACTTTGTTGCGGAATGCACCACAATATCCGCACCATATGCAATTGGTTTTACTAAATACGGCGTTGCAAAAGTACTGTCTACAACAAGCGGAATCTTATGCGAATGCGCAATCTTTGCCACTTCCTCAATATCTGCCACTTCCGAATTAGGATTTCCCAGTGTTTCGATATAAAGCGCCTTGGTATTCTCCTGAATCGCGTTCTCAAAATTGGCGGTTTCCAACGGGTCAACAAAGGTCGTTGTTACACCATAATCGGCAAGCGTATGCGCCAATAGATTATAAGTACCACCGTAAACATTCTTTGCCGCAACGATATGCCCACCGCTTTGCGCTAAATTTTGAATAACATATGTAACAGCCGCTGCACCAGACGCAACCGCCAATGCCGCTACACCGCCCTCAAGCTTCGCAATCCGTTGTTCAAAGATATCCTCTGTAGGATTGGTTAATCTTCCGTAAATATTCCCTGCCTCCTGTAAGCTAAACCGCGCTTGTGCCTGTGCTGCATTTTGGAATACAAAGGATGATGTCTGATAAATCGGCACTGCCCTTGCATCTGTCACAGCATCTGGACTTTCCTGCCCTACATGAAGCTGCAATGTTTCAAACTTAAATGCTCTGTCCGCATAACTTTTCTTTCCCATATTTTTATCCTCCATAATTTTCTAAGTTGTCCTAATCATACTCCCTTATTCCTAGTATGTCAATAGGTTTTGTATATATTTTCCAACTGTCCCCTAAAAAAATTACAAAACTGTGTATTTTTAAAATGCCATTTTTCCTGTACAGTAGTAATCGTGCTGTGGTATTATTGTATACGATATCCGCAGCAATAACAATTTTGAGAAAGGCAAGATTTTAACATCATGAAGAAAGTAGCTTTAATCAATGATTTGTCTGGTTTTGGAAAATGTTCTTTGACAGCAGCAATTCCCGTAATATCCGTAATGGGACTGCAAGCCTGTCCACTTCCCACTGCTGTCTTATCTGCACAGACAGGTTTCCCCAGCTTCTACTGTAATGATTTTACCGACAAAATGGACTTTTTCACCACAGAATGGGAAAAAATGGATGTTCACTTTAACGGCATACAGTCTGGATACCTTGCAAGTCCGGCACAGATTGACAAAGTAATCTCTTTTTTGGACTGTTTTCAAAAACAGAACACAATATATCTGGCTGACCCCGTCATGGGCGATAATGGCAAAACTTTTAAAGCTTTTACGCCCCAGCTTCTTAGTGGAATGAAACGGCTTGTCACAAGGGCGAATGTTATTACGCCAAACCTAACTGAATTATGCCTGCTTGCAGATTTTGATTACAGCGATCTCGTCCGCCATGCAGACAAATCAGATTATTTGGAACGCATTGCCGCTATCTGTCATACACTTTTAAAAAATGCCTCTGCCAAACAGACCATTGTTGTCACCGGCATTATTAGTCACAACAATGGCAACTCTTATATGGGAAATCTTTCTGTTAACGCTGATACTACTTTTTACACAGAAACGCCATACACAGGCATAGGCTTCTCTGGCACAGGGGATTTGTTTGCAGCAGTTGTCTGCGGCGGCTTAGTTAACGAACTACCCCTAGAGAATACAATTCGTCTTGCCGTAGATTTCTTACAACCTGCTATTGAAGAAGCCTCACGCGAACAAGTACCCGCAAACCACGGCATCCATTTTGAAAAATATTTAGGCAAGCTCATACAGATATAAATATTATATTTTTATAAACAGCCGCTGCCAAAATAATATTATAAAAAAGTTGTAATACAAGGAGGATTTATTATGAACACGAAAACCGTATCAGAACCCAAAACCAAAGAAAGCCAAAGCGTCCGAATGCGCTATTTGACCATTACAGGACTATTCGCCGCAATGATCGCCATTATGACCGCTTACATCTGTCATATTCCTGTCGGTGCGAATAACGGCTATATCCATTTCGGCGATTCGCTGATTTATCTTGCGGCAGCGCTGCTTCCAACACCCTATGCACTTGCGGCAGCAGCAATTGGCGGTGGGCTTGCCGACTTAATGACATCCCCGCTATGGGTGCCTGCTACCATTATTATAAAAATGCTGATTACGATTCCCTTTTCCAGTCAATCGACAAAAATTGTTACAAAAAGAAATATTATTGCCACAATAATTGCCTATTTTATTTCGGGATTCTGCTACTATGAAGCGGAAGCCCTGCTGTTTGGAACTTCCGCTGCACTGTTTGCATCTATGACAGGAAGCTTAATTCAGTCCGGTGGAAGTGCAGTATTTTTTGTAATCTTCGGCTTAGCACTGGATAAGATTCATTTAAAAGCAAAACTGGCAAATCAGATGGGCACACTCAAGAATGGAGATTAATATGGCAGACATCCTATATACATACAAAAATCAAGTTTACGCAAATATTACAAACCAATGTGACTGTAGCTGCACCTTTTGCGTGCGCACCACAAAAGACTCTGTCGGTGACGCCGATACCCTGTGGCACAAAACGGAGCCTACATTGGATGATATTATAAAAGCAATTGACGCCTTTGACTTTACCGGATACAACGAACTTGTGTACTGTGGGTATGGTGAACCAACCTGCGCTCTTGAGAATCTTTTGGCAAGCGCAAAGTATGTAAAGGACAAATACCATATTCCTATCCGCCTTAATACAAACGGATTAGGCAACCTCTATCACAAACACAATATCATTCCGGAGCTTGCCAAAGTAATTGACAGCGTTTCCATCAGCCTTAATGCCCCAACTGCTGAAAAATATCAAGCGATAACAAAACCGCTGTTTGAAAACGCATTTCCGGCACTATTAGAATTTGCCACACTTGCACAGAAAGCATTTTCACATACACAGCTCTCCATTGTAGATGTGCTTCCAGCAGACGAAATCGCACAATGCCAGAAGATTGCAGATGAACGAGGGATTTATTTGAAAATTCGTAAGTGTGCGTAGGGGATTATTGATTGCTGATATAGTTTATTTTGCTGTGGATTTGCAGCGTTGAAATTGTTTTTTTGTGGGGAGGCTGTCGCATTAAGCCGAACGAATACAAGATAGTCTAACAATGTGTTAGAATTTATACTATATCTTGTATAATCAAAGCTTATTGCGACAGTCCTCTTTTTTTCTTTTCTTACTATTTCTTTCTTGAGAGTTAAAATTCTCATGTTATAATAAGAACAATGCTATATATAGTAGAATTTTATTATCAAGCAAACAATATATAGTGTTAAAATAGAGTTTTTAACTCACCAGTTTCTTATTATTCCTTTTTTATTACTCTTTTCTTTCTATTCCTTACTTATTACTCTTTTCTTTCTATTCCTTTCTTATTACTCTTTTCTTAATTATCGCTATTTTTTGCAATACATTTAGGATTTAATTGTTTGAAATCATTTACAAGCAATTGAATATGGGCAATTTGTTCTATTGTTAACCCTGCTGTATCAATAAAAACTCTGTCATTATCCAATTCCAATAAATAATCTGCGGTACAACTAAAATATGCTGCTATTTTCTTTAACATATCAATAGACGGAAGAATATTGTTGTTCTCCCAATTACTTACGCTTTGTTTGCTTACGCCTAACTGATTTGCCAGTGTTACTTGACTGATATTGCGTGCGATACGCAACGATTTAATCTGTTCTCCAAGCATATTGAATGACCTCTGTTACTTTTCGCACCCATGCCAGTCTTTATCAACTTATAGGTTACTGAGGCGTGAATTATAACAGATTTTGCACACAAAATGCTAAAGTAAAAAAGTGAAAGCTTTTAGCATTTTGGTGCATAATTTCCACTACTTTGGCGTGGTGTGAAAAGTAACATAATAAACGCATAAGCAATAAATTTTACCAAATCGTCTTAAGAGAATTATACTCCTGTGTCAGCGTTGTTGGATCTATCTATACAAACGAACGGCCACCATATCACTTCCTGATACAATGACCGTTCTAACTAACTTCGTTATCCAATTTTCTCCTCTTTCCGGGCGTTTATGCTTTTTATTTTAAAAATATATTGCTGATGTCCTTTCCCATCAACTTCGCCAACTTTACATCAGTTTTCAAAAAACCGATTCCCTACTTCCTACCTTATTCTGTTCTTCCGTCCGCTTCATTAACCTACGCTTTCATAGAATCCCCTACTGCTGCGGATTCTATTTTACTTCGGTTTCCATCGTTCCCAATGGACTCGCCTCCTTACCATTTTGGTACATACATAATAAATTTCCATCAGTTCTCAGAGATTACCACAAAAATTCTTGGTCGTTCTCCGTTCCAATTTCGCAACCAGACTTTTGTGTATCTATACCTGTATCTTAGCACTTGTATTGCTAAATTGCAATAGCTATTGCTTTATTTTCTAAATACTGTGTTTTTTCACAACTATTATCAGTGATTTTGCCGAATTTATACTGCTTAACAGTTAAATTTTCCAAGTAACCTGACTACATAACGCTAGCCATATACGTTTAACCAGTACAGTACGGTAAATTTTGGCGTTATGTAGTATAT
>CBCOYO010000172.1:0-5554 GCA_965114465.1 uncultured Lachnospiraceae bacterium | reverse complement strand
AGACCAGGAATGGCTGTCAGCACAGGTAGAGGCGCTGGATTTGGAAGGACAGCCGTTTGACAGACGTTGGGAAGGTCATAAAGAAAAAGGCTGGCAGATCATCTATAATAATATGGAAATCCGAGTGTTTGAAGGAGGGTACTTATATTATACATATGATAATGAAAAGGGTGTTATGGAGTGCTTCATAGAAGCGCCTAAGTTATGTGACTATATACAGACGATGTTGACAGAGGAAATCGGTTATCAAAATTATGATGTTTCTAATATAAAAGATATTGTATCCGCTAAGTTAGATGTTAAGTCAACTTTTACTGGCGGGCAATTTTATAGTCAGACCATAACAGATGCCAAGACATTGCAAAAGTTTGAAGATTGGTTTCGTAACGCGGAATATATATATGGCGGAACAGAGTGCGGAACACAATGTGCCTGCTTGGAATTAACGTTGGCAAACGGGGATGTAGTAAAGCTGTCTATGGCTACAGACAGTTGCCCGAATTTCCATATCAATGGAGTTGCCTATGATTATCGTCCGGTGTCAGATTGGAATAATAGCGAGTTTTACAAATGTTTTAATGAAATACCGTGGGGATTATGAATAGATTATGATGCGCACGCCGCAAAATGGTAGTGCAAGTCCACAATCCCATATTCATCAATCTCCTGCTGGCGGTATAATTCTTTTTTCTCGCCACGATCATATTTCTCTGTTGACGGACTTAATACTTCCATTACAAAACGTGGTGCATCCATAAAAGTATTTCCTCGACGTGATTTTGTACAACAATTTATCTGGAACGGCTTAGTACTCTGAAATAAATAAAAAAACTATTGCATTTTCGCGTTTATTATGATAATATGTATTACGGTGACGCACAAATGTCTTTGAAGCAAGAACATAATCGTTAAGGAACGATAGAATTCCTTAGGTTATAGAATGATTGGAAGTGTGGAAATGGAACAAACAGCAGCATATTTTGTTGTAAAAAGAAGGGCTTTGCCGGAGATACTATTAAAGGTAGTGGAGGTAAACCGGCTGCTTGACACACAGAAAGCGGCTTCCGTTCAAGAGGCAGTGGACAAAGTGGGGATTAGCCGGAGTTCTTATTATAAATATAAAGAAGATATTTTTCCGTTTCATGATTCATCACTGGGAACGACGCTGACAATTGCCTGTCAGATGGACGATCAGCCAGGATTATTGTCAGACGTATTAAAAGTGGTAGCGGAGTTTGGCGCTAATATTTTAACGATACATCAGACAATTCCGATTAATGGGATTGCCTCGCTGTCGTTAAGCATACAAATCCTTGCATCAACAGGAAATGTATCAGATATGATAGCGAAAATGGAAAGTGCAAACGGCGTGCATCATGTGAAGGTGTTAGCAAAAGAAGGGTGAATAAGAAGCATTAAAATATACAAACAACGAGGGGGTCATAAGTCAATGATAAAGGTAGCAATTTGGGGGTATGGAACGGTTGGAAGCGGTGTTTTTGAAGTGTTGCGTAAGAACAGCGCAGTGATTGAAAATAAGCTTGGCGATACAATAGAAGTAAAATATGTTTTAGACCTAAGAGATTTTGAAGATGATCCGGTAAAAGAGGTGCTGGTGCATGATGTGGAAGTGATTCTTAGCGATCCGGAAGTCGCTGTTATCTGCGAAACAATGGGCGGAGAAAATCCAGCGTATACATTAACCAAGCGTGCTTTGGAAAGTGGAAAAAGTGTCTGCACCTCCAATAAGGAACTTGTGGAAAAACATGGCCCTGAATTGCTGCAGATAGCGAAAGCGCACAATTGCAGTTATTTGTTTGAGGCGAGCGTAGGCGGTGGTATTCCGATTATCCGTCCGCTTCGGACATCACTGGCGCAAGAAGAAATTCAGTCGATAACAGGAATTTTAAATGGGACGACCAACTATATTTTAACCAAGATGGAAACGGAAGGGCTTGCTTTTGAATCTGTGCTGAAACGTGCGCAGGAAAAAGGTTATGCAGAGAAAAACCCTGATGCGGATATCCTTGGTTTTGATGCATGCCGCAAAATTGCAATTTTAACGTCGCTTGCATATGGGAAAAATGTAAATTATACAGATATTTTAACCGAAGGAATTACGGCGATAACCGACAAAGATTTTGCATATGCCCGCAAGCTTGGTGCAACAATAAAACTATTTGCAAAAAGTGTGAAAAAAGGCGAAAAGTACTATGCTTTGGTAGCGCCATTCCTTGTAAAACCCGAAAATCCATTGTATGCAGTAAAGGGTGTCTATAATGCAATTTTGGTAAATGGCAATATGGGTGGAGAAACTATGTATTATGGAAAAGGTGCTGGAAAGCTTGCAACGGCGAGCGCAGTTGTTTCGGATGTGTTAGACTGCGCTAGACATTTAGGAAAGCACCTAAATGTAAAGTGGGATGAGGAAAAACTTGAAATTTCTCCGATTGACGGTGCTGTGCGCAAGTTTTTTGTACGTGCATCCACAACAGATGCGGCACAGGTGGAAGCCGTTTTTGGTGAAGTGGAACTAATAACGGGTGTGGCGGACAATGAATGCGGTTTTGTTACAGCGGAAATGACAGAGGCAGAATATCGGGAAAAAGCAGCAAAAATGGGTAACATTATCGGCATGATTCGAGTAGATTAATAGTAGGAAACGTATTGGTATTTTGTTTTTGAAAATATGCAGATATCCGGTATTATGGCTTGCCGGCAGAATGGAGAGCAGAATGAAGAAAGTAGTTAAATTTGGCGGGAGTTCCCTTGCCAGTGCAGAACAGTTTATCAAAGTGGGAAATATTATTCATGCGGACGAGGATAGGAAATTTGTTGTGCCGTCCGCACCGGGGAAGCGCTTTGATAAGGATACCAAAGTAACAGATATGTTGTATGCTTGTTATTCGCTTGCAGAAAAAGACCATAATTTTATGGCGGAAATGACAAAAATTGAAGAACGTTATCAAGAAATTATTGACGGCTTAGGGCTTGATTTGGATTTGTCACCAGAATTTGGTCAGATAATTGATAATTTTAAGCAGAAAGCGGGAAGCAGTTATGCAGCAAGCCGCGGCGAATATTTAAACGGCATTATCATGGCGAACTATTTAGGGTATGAATTTGTAGATCCTGCTGAGGCGATTCGGTTTAATGAAGCGGGTGTTTTTGATGCAGAACTTACCAATAAGCTGCTTGCTAAGCGCCTTGCGGATGTGGAGCGGGCAGTTATCCCCGGATTTTATGGTGCAATGCCAGATGGAATTGTGCAGACATTTTCGCGCGGCGGTTCGGATATCACGGGATCGATTGTTGCAAAAGCGATTCAGGCGGATGTTTATGAGAACTGGACAGATGTTTCCGGTATTATGGTAGCAGATCCGCGAATTATTCACAATCCGGTGGGGATTGAGATGATTACGTATGCTGAACTGCGAGAACTTTCTTATATGGGATTTAATGTGCTTCATGAAGATGCAATTTTTCCGGTGCGGACAGTTGGTATTCCCATTAATATTAAAAATACAAACGCACCAGATGACGAAGGAACATGGATTGTTGGAAACACTTGCCAAAAGTCTAAATATGTAATTACCGGAATTGCAGGCAAGAAAGGCTTTGCCTCCATTAATATTGAAAAAGATATGATGAACGCGGAGGTAGGGTTTGGGCGAAAGGTGTTAAAAGTGTTTGAGGAATATGGTGTTTCCTTTGAACATATGCCGTCGGGAATTGACACGTTAAGCGTTATGGTTCATCAGTCGGAGTTTGTTAATAAAGAACAGAACATCCTTTCGGGAATTAATAAGGCGGTTAGTCCAGATCATATTGATATTCAGTCGGATTTGGCATTGATAGCTGTTGTTGGACGCGGAATGAAAGCGCAGCGCGGAACTGCGGGAAGGATTTTTTCTGCATTGGCGCACGCAAATGTCAATGTTAGAATGATAGACCAAGGCTCTAGCGAGTTAAATATTATTATCGGTGTTGCCAACGAAGATTTTGATGTAGCAATTAAGGCAATTTATGATATTTTTGTAGAAACACGGTTATAAGATGAAGAATGAAAATAAAATGGGCGTAATGCCCGTCAATCAACTATTATTAAATATGTCCCTTCCAATGATGGTTTCCATGCTGGTGCAGGCACTTTATAATATTGTGGACAGTATCTTTGTGGCAAGAATAAGTGAGGACGCGTTGACAGCAGTTTCGCTTGCCTTTCCTATTCAGACATTACTGATCGCAGTGGGTGCAGGCACTGGCGTCGGTATTAATGCACTGTTGTCGAAATCCTTGGGGGAGAAAAATTACGAAACGGCAAATCAAACAGCAATGAATGGTATTTTTCTCGCAGTACTGAGCTTTATATTATTCGTTGCAGTTGGACTTTTTGCAGTAAAGCCGTTTTATCTAAGTCAGGTAAAGTCAACGGATTCGGAAATTTACACAATGGGAATTTCCTATCTCTCGATTGTGTGCATCTGCTCATTTGGTATCTATGGACAGCTTATTTTTGAGAAGTTGCTCCAGTCGACAGGAATGACATTTTATAGTATGCTTTCCCAGCTTGCGGGAGCTGTGACAAATATTGTTCTTGACCCAATTTTAATTTTCGGGCTGCTTGGAATGCCTAAAATGGGAGTGACAGGTGCGGCAATTGCAACTGTAGTTGGTCAGTGTGTGGGTGCAGTGCTTGGCGTTTGGTTCAATTTAAAGTGCAACCATGAACTGCAACTGTCAATCAAAGGATTTCGCCCCAATGCAAAAATCATTGGAAAAATTTATCAGGTGGGTGTTCCTTCTATTATAATGCAGGCGATTGGCTCTGTAATGACCTACGGCATGAATTTGATTTTAATTCAATTTACATCAACAGCGACAGCAATATTTGGCATTTACTTTAAACTGCAAAGCTTTTTCTTTATGCCTGTTATTGGGTTAAATAATGGAATGGTGCCGATTATCGCCTATAATTTTGGCGCAGGGAAGAGAAGTCGTATTGTAAAGACAATCCGCTATTCGCTGTTGTATGCTTTTATGCTGATGTTTTTAGGATTTTTGGCATTTCAGTTGATTCCTGCGCAACTTTTGGGAATGTTTGACGCGTCAGATGAAATGCTGGAAATTGGCGTAAGTGCATTAAGAATTATCGGTGTTCATTTTCTAATAGCATGGTTTTGCATTATTGCAGGGAGTGTATTTCAGGCAGTCGGTAATGGCGTTTACAGTTTGATAGTATCTGTTGCAAGACAGCTTGTGATTCTGCTTCCGGCAGCGTATATTTTAGCAAAAATTGGTGGACTTGCTCTTGTATGGTGGGCATTTCCCATTGCGGAGCTAATGTCGTTTGCAGTATCCGCTACGTTTTTGATAATTACTTGGAAAAAAGTTATCAGCAAAGTGCCGGAAAATTGAGAATAAATTGACAATACATTAATTTTTTTTATTGACATTTTGACTATGATTTGATACACTGAATAAGTGGATTTTTTCATAAATGCGGATATGGCGGAATTGGCAGACGCGCCAGATTTAGGTTCTGGTGGGCGAC
>CBCOYO010000171.1:0-5570 GCA_965114465.1 uncultured Lachnospiraceae bacterium | reverse complement strand
GAAGATATTGGAGAACCATCAGAAACGCTTAGAAATTATATTATGAAGCAGACGGATTTAGAAGTGTTGAGAAGATGGCATAAAATAGCGGCAAAGGTAGATTCCATAAAAGAATTTGAGCAGGTTGTCGGGCTGTTGTCAATGTAATTTATCGAATTATGCGCTGGTAGCAAATGGAATCACTTATATGCAAAGAATAGAAAAAGATAAGAAATATAGAAAACCAGCGAATGTATCAACAGTGCTGGAAAGAGGGATATTTGTAGATTTATTATTTACATAGAATTGTGAAGAAACAGAACGAAGATGTAACTGGCACGGATAAACCGAAGTTGAGATATTTTACACCACATCAGATACGCCATACATATACGACCCTTGCGTATGAAGCTGGTGCGGATGAAAAAGGAATCGCAATGCGCCTTGGACATTCTTCTGAAAAAATTACCAAAGATACTTATACGCATTTGCGGGGAAAAAAGAAAAAAGAACAAGAAGCAACAATTAATAAAATTTGTATTAACTAATATAGCATAACGATAGTTTAGGATAAATAGGTGAAAATGCTTTGCATCATTAATCCCAAAAACTCTTTTATGTGGAAGTATTAAAGTATTGAAAAGTTCTGCAAATATAAGGCATTAGAAAGATAAATTTGTGACAAATTTTGTGACAAATACAAAAAAAGATGGGCAATGATGAAATTTTTCTAAATAATGGAAATACACAAAACGCACAAGATAAACGGTGTTGCGCAATGTAACCCTAACATAAAATTCACCTTGTAAAGAAAAAATACTTGACACCTTACTTAATCTATGATATCTTCTAATAGTCGTTTGCATATTTGAAAGCGGAGGAATGCTTTGGAAACGGATTTAATCAAGAATATTCCCAATGAAAATAAAGCAGGTCTTGCAAAATTGGAATATAAGGGGATGCTGTTTGACTTTTATGGAGAATTGCTCACACAGCATCAAAGAAAAGTGTATGAGGATGCAGTGCTGAATGATCTTTCTTTAAGTGAAATAGCAGATGAACAAGGAATTAGCAGACAGGGCGTTCATGATCTTGTGAAGCGATGTGATAAAATTTTGGATTCATATGAACAGAAATTGCATCTTGTGACGCGATTTGCGCGCATAAAGGATAAGATACAGCGCATTAATATGCTAACTGACAATCAAGAAATCCGGCAATTGTCAAATGAGATTATAAAGGAGCTTTGAACCTGATGGCGTTTGAAAGTTTAACAGAGAAGCTGCAAAATATTTTTAAAAATTTAAGAAGCAAAGGGCGTTTGACGGAAGCCGATGTGAAAGTCGCATTAAAAGAGGTAAAAATGGCTCTTTTAGAGGCGGATGTGAATTTCAAGGTGGTTAAGCAGTTTGTGAAGTCCGTAGAGGAACGTGCAATCGGCGCGGATGTAATGAACGGTTTAAACCCAGGGCAGATGGTTATTAAGATCGTTAACGAGGAAATGGTTTCCCTTATGGGATCAGAAACGACGGAACTTGTATTACAGCCCGGAAAAGCGACAACGGTAATTATGATGTGCGGCTTGCAGGGCGCAGGTAAAACGACTGCTTCGGCAAAAATTGCGGGGAAACTCAAACTAAAGGGTAAAAAGCCGCTGCTTGTTGCCTGTGATGTATACCGTCCGGCAGCGATAGAGCAGTTATCTGTAAATGCTGATAAGCAGCAGGTGGATTTTTTTTCAATGGGCGCAAATCACAAGCCGGTGGATATTGCGAAAGCTTCTGTTGAACACGCGGCGAAGAATAACAACAATATCATTATAATTGATACCGCGGGGCGTCTGCATATTGATGCAGATATGATGGCGGAATTGCAGGAGATTAAAGCGAATATTGAGATTCATCAAACGCTTTTGGTTGTTGATGCAATGACTGGACAGGATGCGGTAAACGTAGCGAAGGAATTTGATGATAAAGTCGGTGTAGACGGTGTGATTTTATCAAAGATGGACGGCGATACACGCGGCGGTGCGGCGCTTTCTGTAAAGGCAGTGACAGGCAAACCGATTCTTTATGTCAGCACAGGTGAGAAGCTTACCGATTTAGAACAGTTTTATCCAGATAGAATGGCGAATCGTATCCTTGGAATGGGAGATGTTCTTACTCTAATTGACAAGGTAGCGGAAGCAAATATTGAGATGGATGCTGAGAAAGAAAAAGAAATGACTGCCCGGCTGAAGAAAGGCAAGTTTGATTTCGAGGATTACTTGGAGAGTATGAGCCAGATGAAAAAACTGGGTGGACTTTCCAGTATTCTGGGGATGATGCCCGGTATTGGTGCCAAGGCAAGTGAGATTGAATCTGCGGTAGATGACAATCAGCTTGCGCGTATGGAGGCGATTGTATTATCCATGACGCCGGCAGAACGAAAAGATCCAAAGTTATTAAATCCAAGCCGTAAGCATCGGATTGCCAAAGGCGCAGGTGTGGATATTTCTGTTGTAAATCGGTTTATAAAGCAATTTGAGCAATCTCAGAAGATGATGAAACAACTCCCTGGTATGATGGGCAGTATGGGAGGATTAGGTGGTAAAAAAGGGCGGTTTAAACTCCCCTTTTAAATATAAAATTAAATTTTAATATAAGAAAGGTTATAAGGTGAAAGAACATGGCAGTAAAAATTAGATTAAGAAGAATGGGTCAGAAGAAATATCCTATCTATAGAATCGTTGTAGCAGATTCCAGATCACCCAGAGATGGCAAGTGTATTGAGGAGATTGGCACATATAATCCCAATACAGAGCCAACAGAGTTTAAGGTAAACGAAGAATTAGCAAAGAAGTGGCTTGCAAATGGTGCACAACCGACAGAAACAGTTTCCCGTCTGTTTAAAGCGGCAGGGATTGCGAAATAAACGGAATCCGCCGTTTATAGAGAAAGGGGTATGGTTATCATAATGAAGGAGTTAGTCGAAGTTATAGCGAAGGCTTTAGTAGACAACCCTGACGAGGTCGTTGTTACAGAGAAGGAAAATGGGAAGAATATTACAATTGAACTTCATGTAGCACCAGCCGATATGGGGAAAGTTATTGGCAAACAGGGCAGAATTGCCAAGGCAATCCGTTCCGTAGTCAAGGCGGCATCATCAAAGGAAAACATCAAGGTAGATGTTGAGATTATTTAACGGTTTTCCTGTAAACAGGGTGTTTCTATTTGGAACATCCTGTTGTTTTCGGTTTCAATATTATAAATTTGTTGTTATATGGTTATACGAAATAGCAAAAAGATTTGTCGTTCCGTTGTGCCAGTATAACAGTACCTTAGATTTGGAGGTTGCATGGACGACTTACTGCAAGTTGGGGCGATTACGCAGACACATGGGATTCGTGGAGAGGTAAAAGTGTTTCCTACTACAGATGATCCTAAGCGTTTTCGGAAATTAAAGGATGTAATTTTGGATACAGGCAAGGAGAAAATTACGCTTGAAATTGAAGGTGTGAAATTCTTTAAACAGTTGGTTATTCTAAAATTCAAAGGCTTTGACAATATTAATGATATAGAATGTTATAAAGGGAAAAATCTGTATGTTACTCGTGAAAATGCGGTTAAACTTGCAAAAAATGAATATTTTATCACAGATTTAATTGGTCTTGCGGTTTTTGATGAGGAGGAGAACTTGCTTGGTGAACTAACAGATGTTCTGCAAACAGGTGCTAATGATGTCTATACTGTTAAGCTGATAGAGGGTGGTGAAGTATTGTTACCTGCCATTAAACAATGTATCCTTGCAATTGATATGGAAAATCGTAAGATGAAGGTACATGTAATGGAAGGATTAATGTAGGTTGTTATTGTAGCAGTATGCATTGTAATAGTATAATAATTAGTAATACAATATATTAGAATATAATAATTAGCCTTATAATATTTTATACTGCAAACCGCCAGAATTTACAGTGATGCCGTCAGGAAAGTACATGACTGGCGGTTCGCAGTCTGGTTGTACTGTAAATTTAATCGGTGTGCAGTATATATTACAATGGGCTTCTGTATAAAAAAAAGTAATACAATCGTATGGAGAAGAAACAAATGCATTTTCATATAATGACTTTATTTCCAGAGATGGTGCAGAACGGACTTCATACCAGCGTTATTGGGCGCGCGGAGGAAAAGGGATATATTTCGGTTCATGCGGTCAATATTCGGGATTATACACTAGATAAGCACAATAAAGTGGATGATTATACTTATGGCGGCGGAGCGGGGATGCTGATGCAGGCGCAGCCGGTTTATGACTGCTGGAAGACTTTACAAAAAGGAATCGAAGAGCGCAAAATACAGGAGAATGCTATACCACATCGGACAAAAGTGATTTATGTAACGCCACAGGGAGAAGTTTTTCATCAAAAAAAGGCAGCAGAACTCGCCAAGGAGGAGGACTTAATCTTTCTTTGTGGTCATTATGAGGGCGTTGATGAAAGAGTTTTAGAGGAGATTGTAACAGATTATATTTCAATTGGGGATTATGTGTTGACAGGCGGTGAACTTGCCGCAATGGTAATGATTGATGCAATTGCAAGACTTGTGCCGGGTGTGCTTAACAATGGGGAATCCGCTGCAACGGAATCTCATTCTAATGGCTTATTGGAGTATCCTCAATATTCTCGCCCTGAAATTTGGCACGATAAGCGTGTTCCGGAAGTACTGTTAAGTGGACATCATGCCAATATTGAGAAATGGCGACAGCAACAGGCACTAGAACGGACAAAGCAACGACGGCCGGAGTTATATCAGGCGTATCTGGAAGCGCAAAATTCCTAAAATTTCTGGGAAAATAAGGGAATTTCTTAGTGAATATGTCAACTGTACTTTTTTTGAAATTCAGTCTATACTATAATATGGCTGGTTCTTACAGTATTGTTAAGAAGGGTGTGACGTGAATGACAGCGAAGAAGCAGGAACGGGAAATTGCTTTTGTTGAAACATATGACGAAGATGAGAAGGCTGCAATTGAGAAAGCATTTTTAAAGCATGGCGTATCTTATTTAATTAAAGTGGATAAAGTGCGTGATGTGAAAAAAGGGCTTTTTGAGAGCAGAAAGAAATTCTCCTTTCAGATTAACCGGTTTCAAGAGGAGGAAGCCAAGGCTGCATTAGAGGAAATAAACTCAGAACAGGATGATAACAACGAAAAGACAGAAACATAGCAGTTTAACTACTGTGCTTCTGTTTTACTGCTGTTAAAATGTGTAGTGTGAGAAGAATTTCTAATCACTTACGGCAAAGGTTGTTTTGGGGAGAAGTACGAAGTCTGCCATGCAGACTTTTTTCACATATCCTAATTAGAGAGTATGCTAAAATGGGTAAATGGGATTTAAAGAAATTTCTATGATACATACTTATGGATTGTTTATGCTGCTGCAAGCGGCATAACAGAAAGTTCGAAAGTATCGCTAAGAGCGGTACTTTTTTATGCAAACGGGCGTGCAAAGGAAATATGTCAGCAAAGTTGACAGACGCTTTATTTATGGGGCTGTTGCAATAAGCTTTGATTATACAAGATATAGTATAAATCGCAATATAATGTTAGAC
>CBCOYO010000170.1:0-5840 GCA_965114465.1 uncultured Lachnospiraceae bacterium | reverse complement strand
ACACAAAATGCTAAAGTAAAAAAGCGAAAGCTTTTAGCATTTTGGCGCATGATTCTCACTACTTTGGCGTGGGTGTGAAAAGTAACAGAAATCTAACATAATAACGGAGGTAATTATGCTGTGAAAATTATAATTGCAGGTGAGGGGAAGGTCGGTGCAATGCTGACGAAGCAGCTTTCGGCAGAGGGATATGACCTGACTTTGATTGATGCAAATAAGAAAATATTGGACGCCAGTGAAGAACGATATGATATTATGGCAGTGCAGGGAAATTGTGCTTCTATGGAGGTCTTGGTGCAGGCAGGCGTAAAGGATGCAGATTTGCTGATTGCAGTAACGAATGCGGATGAGATAAATCTTTTATGCTGTATGACAGCACATGGCATTAATGCCAATATTCATACCATTGCGAGAATCCGTAATCCAGAATATACAGAACAGATTTACAAAATGCGGAATTTATTTGCACTATCTATGACCACCAATCCAGAAAAGCAGGCTGCGGTTGAGATAGATCGGCTGTTAAAGTATCCAGGGTTTTTAAAACGAGATACTTTTGCCAGAGGCCGTGTGGAGATAGTAGAGCTTCGTGTGGACGCGGAGCACAAGCTTTGTAATACGGCGTTAAACGATTTATATAGTATAGTAAAGTGCAAAATATTAGTATGTACAGTATTGCGAAATGGTACTGCGATTGCACCGGATGGGAATTTTGTACTACGTGAAGGTGATAGAATTTTCGTAACGGCGCCGGCAAATGATTTAACGGTATTATTAAAAAATTTGGGAATTATCCGGCATAAAGTAAAGCGTGCGATTATCTGCGGTGGCGGGCGTGTCAGCTTTTACTTGGCGCAGATACTGCTGAAAAACGGGATTAATGTACAGATTATTGAGCAGAATAAAGACCGCTGTAAACAGCTTTCCAATCTGCTGCCGGAGGCGTCAATTATACATGGCGATGCAACAAAGGAGTTTTTATTAGAGGACGAGGGAATTGCGGGTTGTGATGCGCTTGTGACATTGACAGGTGTTGATGAAATGAATATTGTGATTTCTCTCTATGGATGTAGCTGTGGTGTTCCACGGGTAGTTACAAAATTAGGAAGATTAGAAACTAATAAAATATTAGATAGTTTGCAGATAGGCAGTATTGTCAGTCCCAAGGAACTATGCTGCAATGATATCGTCCGTTATGTCCGCGCAATGAAAAATCAGACTGGTGCAGCGCTTGCGATACATACCATTGCGGACGGGCAGGCAGAGGCAATAGAATTTCTAGTAGATGGCAATACGAAACACTGTGGTGAGCCGCTCAAAAAGCTAAAAATCAAAAAAAATGTACTGATAGTATGTATTATTCATGGTACACAGCTTGAGATACCCAATGGAGATTCCCGTTTTGACATAGGAAATGCGGTGATTGTGGTGACAAGTGTTGACAGAGTATTATATCAGTTAAACGATATTTTTGAAAGCTGAGGATAAGGAAGCAGTATGAATTACAAAATGATTGGGCGGTTTATTGGCCATATTTTATTGGTAGAAGCAGTTTTTATGCTTCCGGCGCTGGCAATTAGTCTTTTTTGTAAAGAAGATAAGTCCAGCAGAGCATTTTTGTTAAGCCTATGTATTATTTTAGTGGTGGCGGCAGTGTTGCTGCTGCTTGGAAAAGGATGCAGAAAAGGGTTTCAGGCAAGGGAAGGGCTTGTCTGTGTGGGAATTAGTTGGATTGTAATGAGTGTGTTGGGATGTATGCCGTTTTATCTTTCGAGTGAAATTCCAAACTATATTGATGCACTGTTTGAAACCGTATCCGGCTTTACAACGACTGGTGCTTCGATCTTAGCCAATGTGGAGGAACTTTCAAAAGGAACACTGTATTGGCGCAGCTTTACGCATTGGCTCGGCGGCATGGGAGTACTGGTATTTGTACTTGCGATTGGTGCTGTCAGTGATAGAAGCAATGGTTTTACTATGCATCTGCTGCGTGCGGAAAGCCCTGGGCCTAAGGTGGGAAAACTTGTTCCTAAAATGAAAGAAACGGCGAAAATATTATATTTGATTTATGTATTGTTAACGATAATCAATGTTGTATTTTTGCTAATTGGGAAAATGCCATTATTTGATGCCGTATGTACGGCATTTGGTACAGCAGGTACTGGCGGCTTTGGCATTAAAAGCGACAGCATAGCGGGATATAGTCCATATATTCAAAATGTATGTACCATATTTATGTTACTGTTTGGCATAAACTTTAGTTGTTATTATATGCTGCTTATTCGTCAGTTTTGCTCTGTTTGGCATGACGAAGAACTGCGGTTGTATCTTGGTGTAGTTTTTTTAAGTATTGTAGCGATTACGTTGAATTTAAAGGGTTTTTATAATACACTTGGGGAAACGATTCGTCATGCAGCATTTCAGGTTGCAAGTATTGTAACAACGACAGGATATGCTACCACGGATTTTGATTTGTGGCCGACTTTTTCTAAGACAATTTTGCTGGGATTAATGGCAATTGGTGCGTGTGCCGGAAGTACTGGCGGCGGTTTTAAATGTGCACGTGTTTTGTTGATTGCCAAAATTCTGCGGCGCAATGTGCGTCAGGTTTTAAATCCGCATAAGGTTCAAGTGGTGCGGGTCAATAATTTTATGATAGAGGAAAAAGTGCTGGAGAATACGAATGCATATCTGGCGGCATATGTGATTATATTATTTGTCAGCTTTATATTGGTATCAGCGGATCGGTTTTCGGTAACAACGAATTTTACTGCGGTGCTGTCGTGCTTTAACAATATTGGGCCAGGCTTGGAGGGCGTAGGGCCGGTGTGTAGTTACGGCGCATTTAGCTGGTTTTCTAAACTGGTATTGATTTTGGATATGCTAGCAGGAAGATTGGAAATTTTTCCAATACTAATACTGTTTTCTAAAAGTACATGGCGGAGATATTAAAAGGCTATTTATCAGGCCGGATTGGAACTTGCAGTTCCTAAAATATAGGGGCTGTTGCAATAAGCTTTGATTATACAAGATATGGTATAATGCGGTACAGTATTATAATATCTTGTATATGTTTTCCTTAATGCGACAGCCCCATATTTGATGCACACGACCGCATAAGGAATTATCCACTTTGCGGCATGCGGTCGGTGCAAGTAAACGCAAATATTATTTGTGTTTACTTATACATATGAAAGATTTCATCAATATTGTTTGTGGAATGTGGTCGGTTTTCACGGTCATAAATAAAGACAGGCAAGTGGTTTGCAGTGCCTTCTTTCCACGATAGTTCATCCTGCGGCACATGGAGTGAAAATCCGGTGCCGCTTTTAATCCGTTTCACATAGTCTGCAATTGACTGAAGCGGCGTATTAAATTCCATGCCATAAATACAGCCGTTATCCGTTCTGCCTACATGATGAATATCCGATCCGGCAGTCATAGTAATATGATGCTCTAATGCATAGCGATATGCCATACGGTTCTGCGGGCTTGGATTTCCAGCGTTGGCAACTTCAAAGGCATCACATTGGTAGGGGTGAACATATACTTCCGTTAAATAATTGCGTTCCCGAAAAGGATGTGCCTGCACGACAAGACCGCCGTCTGCCTGAATTTTCTGATAATGCGTAATATGATCCCATTCCATAATATCCGGATGCGCTATTAGCCACTGCTTATCCAGTCCATACACCAGAAATTCGTCGCCGTCAAAGCGGTCTTCCCAAGCAAAAAATACCTGTAGTCCTTGCCGATCGCCTTCAGCTTTTGCCTCTTCATAGCCGCGGCAGAATAAGTTAACGCGTTCCTCCCAAGGCAGATTGTCAGGAATGCTGCAATTGCCGTTAAAAAAATGATCGGTAACAATAATGCCTGCATAGCCAAGTGATTTGTAGAAGGATATATATTCTGCGCCGGAACTGCGCGCACATGCACTGGCAGCAGTAGTATGTAAATGTGTTTCGTAAAGATATAACATGGTGATACGCCTCTATTCATTTTAATTTAGGAAATGTAGGAAAATAAGTGCTCAGATTGCGCAGGATATTTCTTCAAGATGTGTCACTTATTTTTCTACATTTCCTTAGTAAGTAAATTATGGTTAATTATACTAAAAATATTTTAACATATTCAAAACAAAAAATCAGCAGTTTTATAGAATGAAATACAATATTGTATAGAAAGGAAGTATATGAATCAGGACAACATACCTTTATTAGAAGCGGTACAGAAGCTTATTTCTACGAAACCGGCGTATTTTAGAGTGCCGGGACACCGATTAGAGAATGGGATTGACAGCAGGTGGACGGATTTTGTTGGAACAAAAATATTTGCTTATGATGTTACAGAAACGCCATTTACCGATGACTTGCATTGCCCAGAAGGTGCGATTTTGGAAGCGCAACAGCTTTTAGCCAATCTTTATGGTGCGGATAAAAGCTTTTTTTTGGTAAACGGGACAACTTGTGGTAATGAGGCAATGATATTAAGCGCTGCCCTAGAGGGACAGGAGATTATGATAGCAAGAAATGCTCATAAATCGGCATTAATGGGACTAATTTTATCAGGTGCAAAACCAGTATCTATAATGCCGGAAGTTCTTCCGCAATGGGGAATACAAGGAGGAATTTCGCCGGATATAATAGAGAGAACCTTTCAAAAACATCCAAATTGTAAGGCACTGTTTTTGGTCAGTCCCAGTTACTATGGAATTGCTTCGGATTTGCAGGCAATTGCAGAGATTTGTCATGCATATGGGGCGCTTCTGCTGGTAGATGAAGCACATGGAGGGCACTGCTATTTTCATAAATCATTGCCAACAGGCGCTTTGGAATGTGGTGCAGATATCTGTGTGCAAAGTATGCATAAAGTCGCAGGGGCGCTGACGCAAAGTTCGGTAATGCATATTAAATCACATGGAATCGCTGATGACAGCTTTGCGTCTGTTCCAAAAAATTTGCAACTGCTGCAAAGCACAAGTCCAAATTATTTATTAATGATATCCCTTGACTGTGCGCGCCATCAGCTTGCAGCATACGGTAGCAGAATGATGGAGAAAGCGCTTTTTCTTGCCGATTATGCAAGAACAGAAATCCGCAAAATTTTCGGCTTTCGCTGTATGGGGAATGAAGTGACAGGTGTGTCAGAAATAAAATCTATTGACTTGACAAGGCTTGTAATTTCTGCAAAAGAAATAGGCTTGACAGGTTATGCGTTGGAACAGATATTGTTTGAGCAGTATGCAGTTAATATGGAACTTGCTGATAATGAAAATGTGCTGGCAATCGTGACTTATGCCAATACAAAAGAAGATATGGAACGGCTTGTGGAAGCGTGCAGGGATATCAGCAGCAACATTGCAAAGGATAAAAAGGTTTATGAAAAAAATTTAAAGGGCATATATCAGAAGGAAGTTATAAGTTATCCGTTGCCGCCAGAACAGGTTTTTACGCCAAGGCAGGCATATTTTGCGCAAACCTCTAAGATACCTTGGAAGGAAGCCATCGGAAAAGTATCCGCACAAACGATTGCCCCTTATCCGCCAGGCATTCCAATTTTATATTCTGGAGAACGTATCACGAAAGAGATTTGGAATTTTTTGGAATATTATCGACAGGAAAATCGTCATATTCATGGTACAGAAGATGGAAAACTAGAATATATTTTTGTGATTCAAGAAATAGGCACGCATTAACAAGAAATATTATCCTATCGTTTATGACAATGATACTGGTGAGTTTGTGATATTGACAAACCTTAACGTTTACCAGTATAAATATTAAATTTTTATATATTTTTTAAAATCATCTATAGGTAAATAGGTGTTTGTGTAGTTTTGA
>CBCOYO010000169.1:0-5867 GCA_965114465.1 uncultured Lachnospiraceae bacterium | reverse complement strand
ATCTTGAATAAACCATAGTGTTTTTGTGCATTTTTCAGATTTGCTCAATTATAGTTATATATTTGTTATCCAAATAAACGCCAAAACCATGAGAACTTTTTAGCAGTAATTTTATACTTCACTTGTTTACTTCCCCCATAATTCTATCATTAAAATCCCTTTGCGTAATTGTAAAAGATCTTGACAGACTCCCCTTAAAATTACCTTTTTCAGTTATTATTATTATCGGCTGTTTTGTTGTTGCGCTGGTGGTAACTGCCTTATTATTCTTATAAGTTATTAAATAATCCTTTCCTGCTGTCATTTTCGTTCCATTATAAGAAAGTTCTATACTGGGTTTGCTTCCACCTTAGGTATATTTTACCACAATGTCCTGACTGATTCCTGTTATTCGTTTTTTGAATCCTGTTGAATATCATATGGTGTTATTCTGGAACGTTTTCTTTAATGTACCAGAATAACTATTGCGGCACGTTTTTACAATACCCTTAATCCCCCTCTTCAAGCTTTCTGCTCTTTCTTCTGCCACATACTTCTCAAATAAAGTTGCCATAATCTTAACACCTTCCTTTTCATGTTTAAAATAGTCTACCCTATTACATAATTTTGTAAGAAAGTTTCTATCCTCACTCCTCCACCAACTGCAAATCATACAGCTTCTTATACATCCCTTCTCTCTGCAAAAGTTCCTGATGCGACCCGCTTTCGCAGATTTCCCCTTTATGCATCACAATAATTTTATCTGCGTGCTGAATCGTCGATAGTCTGTGTGCTACCATTATCGTGGTTCTGCCTTCCATTAATTTCTCCAATGCCTGTGTTATCAAGCTTTCGGTTTCCGTATCAATATTTGCGGTTGCTTCGTCCAGTACAAGGATCACTGGCTGAAAGGCAAGCGTGCGCGCAAAAGAAAGAAGCTGCCGCTGTCCTGCTGACAATGTGCTTCCGCGTTCCATTACAGGTTCATCAAACCCATTCGGCAATTTGCTGATAAAAGAATCCGCATGAACAATCTGCGCCGCACGTTCAATTTCTTCTCTTGAAATCGCTTCGTTGTTAAGAGAAATATTTCCTTTAATATCGCCTGTAAAAATAAATACATCCTGCTGCACTTGACCGATTGCGCGCCGCAGTACGTCTTTGTCAATCTGCCGAATATCCACACCGTCAATTAGAATTTCCCCGCGCTGGATATCATAATAACGCCCGATTAAATTTAAAATAGAAGATTTTCCGGCACCGGTAGCACCTACAAAGGCAATTTTCTCCCCCGGCTCAATTACAAAACTCACGTCCTTTAAAATATAGTCGTCTTTTTCATACGCAAACCAGACACGGCGGAACTCGATTCTTCCCTGAATATTTACAGGCTTTGGATTTTCGGGATTGACAATTTCTGGTTTTTCGTCAAGAATCGAAAACAATTTCTCTGCAGAAGCAAGCGAGGACTGCAGCGTACCAAACTGCTCCGCCAGTTCCTGAATTGGCTCAAAAAAAGAACTAATATACTGGATAAAAATAAACAGCGTTCCCAAAGAAACCGTTCCATTCAACACAGATGCGCTTCCCGAGCCAATAACAATAACCATTGCAAACACAGACAACAAATAAATTGTGGGGCGAAATACCGCAAATGTCATAACTTCACGCCAATTTGCCTGAAACAACTGCTCGCTTTTATGTTCAAATTCTTTGTATTTTTCTTTCTCCCTTGCAAAAATCTGAATTAACTTCATGCCTGAAATATGTTCCGACAAAAAAGTATTTAGTTCTGTAATGCGGTTTCTTGTAATACGGTATGCCTTTCTGGACATATAACGGAAAAAAAACGTAAGCGCCGTAACAAACGGAATCAACAGAAACGAATACAATGCCATCTTTACGTTGATAGACAGCATTACTACGGCAAATCCCACGATTTTCACTGTATTTTTAAATAATTTCACCAAAATCTGCGTAAAAAGTTCGTTGACAGCTTCCGTATCGTTGGATACCCTTGTCACCAGCTTTCCGACAGGCTGCGTATTAAAAAAGCCCACAGAAAGACTGTGGATATGTGTAAAAACTTCCTCCCGCATTCTGTAAATAATCGACTGCCCTACATTCTGCAAAAGCCACATATTTGCCGCATTAAAACAAAATCCTAAAAGCAGCATCAGCGCATATAAAATTCCAGCATGAAAGATACCCTCATAGGCTTGCGCAAGCGGTATCTGCCCAGAATCCGTTATATAATTATCAATGGCATTTCCAATAATAATCGGTTTATACAGTTCCACGCTAATCAGCCCAATCACAAGAAAAGAAGCCAAAAGCATACTCCATTTATGCGGTTTTAAATAGGAAAGTAACCGTTTCATAAGCTCTCCTCCTTTTCAAAAGCGGCACGCTGTTCCCCGATAGCCGCCTCTAACTGCTGTTTTTCAAACATATCTTTATAAATGCCGCCAAGCTCTATCAATTCTTTATGCGTACCACATTCTCTTGCTTCCCCCTCCTCCAAAACGACAATCATATCGGCATTTTGAATTGTAGAAATACGGTGCGCAATTAAAATCGTTGTTTTGCCTTTTCTGTTTTCCTTTAAATTCGCCAAAATCTGCTCCTCGGTATCGGTATCCACCGCAGAAAGCGCATCATCCAAAATTAAAATCGGCGCGTTTTTCTTAATCGCCCGTGCAATGGAGCTTCTCTGCTTCTGCCCGCCCGACAGTGTAACGCCCCTTTCTCCTACAATGGTTTCATACCCATCTGGAAATGCAATAATATTGTCGTGGATGCACGCTGTTTTCGTAGCTTTTACAATCTCCTCCATCTCTGCGCTGTCTGTTCCAAACGCAATATTGGATTTGAGCGTATCCGAAAACAGGAAATTATCCTGTGGCACATAGGCAATATTTTCCCGCAGCGTTTTCAGCGGAATTGTGTTAATATCTTTTCCATCAATAAAAATCATATTTGGCTTCGTATTATACAAATGCAGCAGCAAATTGACCAGTGTAGACTTTCCATTTCCAGTGCGCCCAATAATGGCAAGCGTCGTTCCTGCCGGAACATTGAGGTGAATATCTTTTAACGTCGGCTCGCTGTGCCCCCTATGGATAAAAGTAAGGTGATGAAAACGAATTGCGCCTTTTATTTCGCCAATTTCCTGTACGTTTTCTTGATTGGCAATCTCTGGTTTTTCCTCCAAAACCTCCTGAATCCGCCGCATACTTGCGCCGCCCTGCGAAAACATATTGATTGCTTCCCCGCAGGCGATCATCGGCCACACCAGCATCATAATATACTGGTTAAACGCAACAAAACGCCCTACTGTAATCTCTCCGTTTAGCGCAAGGTATCCGCCGTAAATTAAAGTAAGCAGACTGCTGATACCGATTACCACATCCAAAAGCGGCATTACAATGGATTCCATTCGTGCAATATTTAAGTTTTTCTCCTTTGCCTTGTTATTGACCTTGGCAAATTCTTGGATTTGCGCACGCTCCCGCACAAATGCCTTGACAACACGCACACCCGAAAAACTTTCCTGTACAAAATCCGTTAAATCCGACACCGCTTCCTGCCGTTCCCGATACCGCTTCTGCATTATTTTCCCATAATACAATTCACCTGCCGCAATAAACAGCATCGGCACTACAGCAGCCAATGTCAGCCGGATATCAACATAAACAATCATCTGACCAATAACCATAACTGTCATTACAGTTGCGTCAAACGCCGCAATAACTGCTGGGCCGATTGCCATACGCACCGCATTTAAATCACTGGTAAACCGTGTCATTAAATCGCCTGTTTTATGTTCATTATAATACTCCACATCCAGCGTTTCCAAGTGCGCAAACAGATTGTCACGGATTTCATGCTCAATCCCACGTGACGCCCCGAAAATAAAATAACGCCACAAAAACCGCCCTAATGCCAGCGTTGCCCCGATTGCAACAATAATTCCAAGATTTTTCAATACGCCGTTCATATCCATCTCATGAGCGGCAAGTCCATCTGTAATAACTCCTGTTGTTTTGGGAATGTACAGATTGGCAAAATCCACCACTAACAGCGTTATCATACCACCAATATATTGCCATTTGTGACGCTGAATATAGCGCCAAATAAATTGAAACTGTTCCATTTTTCTCCCCCTATTTACTATCGGTGAATCATTCGTCCTTGTCAAATCCTCAATCTATACTCACGAACGATTAGATTTTCCTTTCTGATCCTGCTGCATAAAATACTTGCACTTCTCCCAATAAAACCGCTGTTCCTTTTCAAAAAGTTTGACGAATTTTTCCAATTGCTTTTCTTCTCTATATTCTTTCAATGCTTCCAAATACGCATTTTTATATGCATCCTCAATTACCACTGGCACAATTCTATTTTTTAGACATTCTCTAAAAAGTATCAGTCTTCCTGTCCGCCCATTTCCATCTTGGAACGGGTGAATACTCTCATATCTTGCATGAAATTCAGCCAATATGGAAATATTGACCGCTTGATTGTGATACCAGTCGATTAATAAATCCATTTCCTAAGCAACATTTTCTGGTCTTACTGTTTGATAGATTCCGATCATATTCGGACGCTGCTTATAATCTCCAATCACATATCCATTCGCACGATCCTCAAATACTCCTGACTTTAGTTCATCATGAAAACGCTTTATCAATTCTCCTGATAATGGTTGTTCTTAAGTACCAAGCATCTGATTGAACATCAGAAAATGCCATTCATTTCTTCAACATCCTTTGCTCAATAATAATCATCTGATTTTGGTAAAGTTCCATTATCAAATAACAAAGCTGTCTGCTCCTCCGTGAGTGTGCTATATATTAAAAAACTAAAATAGTATAATGACATTATTCTATCACAAACATATGCACAATTCCATTAAAATTTGTGCCAAAAATAGATTATAGAAATCCTTTGGTCTTACGTAACAGTTCAGATACCCCATTGAACTTTTACGGGCATTCAGCGGCTTCATTATATGATTTACCAGCTTCCTTGTAAATCACTGCAAAGTATGGTAAACTCATATATAAAATAATTTTTTGAAAGCTTTTACTGCCAAGTATTATTGATTAGGAGATATTTCAATGGATATTTTAAACTTTGAAAAACATCATATTGAAGAAGCGACGGCACTTGCGCTTGCAAATTACCATGAAGAGCAAAAATACGTCAAAGAACTGCCAGAAGTGTGCAGTATTCCTGACTTAGATGGCTTTGCAGAAAATGAACAAGGTGTTGCAGCATTTGAGGACAAAAAGATGATAGGATTTCTATGCTGCAGCGAACCTTTTGACAATGCGTTCCGTGCCACAGATGCAAAAGGAAGGCTATACCAGACTTGGTGTGAACTTTGAAAGTTTTAATCCAACAGCCCGTGGATTCTGGCTAAAATATTTTACTGCCTACACCCATAGCGTAGTACGAAGAATTGATGAGCGGATTATACAGCGCATTACTCTTTAAACGCAAAAAAGGCACATGGTTTTGCACTAGAAAAATCGTGGAAATTATCGGCTGTAACCCGCGTCTAATGGTGCGATCACATTTGGATTTTGGGACACCCAGCAAACTGCAAATTGACACAATGCATCACACCAGTTTTCGCTGCATTTTCCTTGTTTACCGCATTTAATCAATGTGTTTGTAATTCTTTTTGCTGCCTTTACGTCATAGGGATATAAATTTTTATCTTCCAGTTCGGCATATTTTACAACGACTTTTAACATTTTGTTAAAATCTTCATCCCAATTCATGCAGCCGTTATCCAACATCTCATGCTGAATGCGTCCTGCAATGCGAATAATCTCGCCTTGCGCAGTTTCTGCCTGCCCTGACGGCGGAACAAGATA